>NZ_JBSFRU010000014.1:0-41875 GCF_053589395.1 Nocardia sp. NPDC003345 | reverse complement strand
GCTGCAGGGTCAGCGCGGCCAGCAGTGCGTCGGAGAGGGTATCGGCCAGTTGCCGCCACTGCTTGTAATGCGGATCCGAGCCGACCAGACGCAGGACATTCGCCCGGTCCGAACCGGCTTCCAGGTCGTGGATCAGATCGCCGATCAGTTCATCGGTCCAGTCCTCGTCACGTCGTAACGCCTGGCAGATCCGGCTGGACATGCCCAGCGAATCCGCGACCACGGCGACCACGGTGTCACGCCGCCAGTGCTCACCCGATTGCAGCAACGCCACCGCGTGCGCGGATTTCACCTGGTGATGCGCGGCGTCCAGCTGCTGCCTAGCGGTATCGGCCTGGCGCTGCGCGCTATCGGTCTGCTGTTGCGTCGACGCGGACAGGGTGCGCGCGGCGCGGTCGTCGGCCGCCGCGATGGCGTCCCGGTTCGTCCGATTGTTGACCAGTACCGCGATTACGGCCACACCACCGAGCACGAGCGAGCCGAGCAGCGGCAGCCACGACTGCCACCAGGCCGGGGAACTCTGAACGATCTCGATCACCTGGGGATCCACGGCAGCCATCATGGCACCGTCGGGGCGGGCAGGCGCGACAGCCGTCACAAATCGTTGCCTCGCGTAGCGAACCGCACCGGTCCCGGGGGGCCGATGAGCGGGCGTTTTCACGATGCGAGCGGGTGACGGGTATGCTGCTCGGCGGAGGATTCGCCTAGTGGCCTATGGCGCTCGCCTGGAACGCGGGTTGGGTTAACAGCCCTCGCGGGTTCGAATCCCGCATCCTCCGCAACCGGCCCCCGCCGATGGACCCGATCCATCGGCGGGGGCCGTAATCTTCGCGGCGCGGGTATCCGCGCTATTCCCGCAGTTCGTCGAGAACTTTCCGGACCTGATCGCGGCACAGTTGATCGACGGTCGAGGTGTCGACGGGGCCGTCGTAGCTGATGTACATCGACACCTTGACCGAGATATTGCTGTCCTTCGCGGCGACCGAATAGTCCACGGTCTCGAACGAGGAGTAATCGCTGACGTGGGAGGCGTAATACGCTTCCTGGCCGAGGCCGCTCACCGATCCGGAGTCGTAGTCGGTACCGGTGGTGGCGGTATCGGTCTTCTTCCAGTCGTCGTAGCCGTAGGTGGTGTACTCACCGGTGAAGGCCACGTCCAGGGTGAGCCGGGCGCTGTTGGTATCGGCGCCCTCGTTGCTGATCCGGCAGTTGAGGGATCCGCCGCCGTAGTCGGTGGGAGCGTTCTCCTGGTGGGTGGTCTCATCGCGCGTGGCGGCCCACTGGTCCAGCACACCGGCGTCGATGAGATCGCAGGAGTTGGTGACCGACCCCATACCGTAGTCGCCCGCCCATTCCTGCTTCTTCTCGTCCTCGCCCGCGTTGAGCAGCGCGATTCCGCCGCCACAGACCACGACCACCACGAGCAGCACGACACCGACGACGATGAGCGCGGTGTTGTTCGACCGCGAGCGGGGATACCCGGTCGGCGCGGGAAAGCCGGGTCGTGGTCCCGGCCACTGCCCGCCGGGTGCCTGCCCCGGGACCGGGAACTGCTGACCACCGGGATGGGACTGGTGTGCGCCCGGGAATTGCTGTCCGCTCGGATACTGCTGCCCGCCGGAATGCGGCTGCTGACCGCTCGGGTACTGCTGCCCGCCGGAGTGCTGCTGACCGCTCGGATACTGCTGCTGTCCGCTGGAGTACGGCTGCCCGTGCTGATCGCTGGGAAAACCCTGGCCGGCGTTGGGGTTGACCATGGTGGCGTCGGGCACCGAACTCCCCGACTGCGGCCGGGCCGGATCGGAACCGGCGCCCCCGGGGGTCTCCCACCATTTCGTCTGCTCCGCCCGATCCCGCTCCGGCGGATTCGTATCCGTCATCCTCGCCATCCCCTCGTCCGGTGAGGGATATCCCCTCCCGCTGAGGAGAATGGTAGCGAGCGCCGGTCGTCCACCGGCGACGTCCGGCGAACACTCGCCCGCCCCCGGGGGGGCGCCCGGCGGGGAACAACCGCTACACTGGCCCACGGATCCCGCGCGGCGCGCATCCTGTGAACTCCCCCAGGGCCGGAAGGCAGCAAGGGTCAACGGGCTCTGCCGGGTGCGCGGGGTCCCCTTATTCCGGACCGTGTGTTTCGAGCCACGGCACCGGACCGGCGGTGGGGGCGCGGCCGAACCGATGACGATTCCCGGTCCCGGCGGTAGGAATTCGAATTTCCGCAGGGCGGACGGCGCCGCTGAACCCAACACCTCCCGGTGACGACCGCCGCCCGGGTAACGTGGCCCGGGGGTTGCCGTAACTCGCGGCATCCCCAGAACGCATACACCTCACCAGGTAGTTGGAAAGGCTCCAGGATGCCCCGGCAAACGCAGATCGGTTTGATGAGTTCCGACGAACTCGCCGCCGAGCACGAACTCCAGTCCGCGAACTACGCGACACTGCAGGCCGCTCAGCTGACCCTCGATCTGACCCGAGGCAAGCCCTCGCCGGAACAACTCGCCCTCTCCTCGGCCCTGCTCTCGCTGCCCGGCGACGGCGATTTCCGGGACGGCACCGGTACCGACTGCCGTAACTACGGTGGGCTGCACGGGCTTCCGGAGTTGCGCGCGATCTTCGGCGAACTCCTGGGGATCGATGTGGACAACCTGATCGCCGGCAACAACGCCAGCCTCGAGCTGATGCACGACACCATCGTCTTCGCCACCCTGTTCGGTTTCCCGGACTCGCCGCGCCGGTGGGCCGACGAGCCGGTGGTGAAATTCCTGTGTCCCAGCCCGGGATACGACCGCCATTTCGCGATCACCGAATCGCTGGGCTTCGAGATGATCCCCGTCCCGATGGGGCCCAACGGTCCCGACACCAGGGTCGTAGCCGACCTGCTCGCCGGTGATCCGCAGATCAAGGGGATGTGGGCGGTACCCAACTATTCGAATCCGACCGGATCCGTCTTCTCCGAAGACGTTGTCCGCGAACTCCTCTCGCTGCCCGCCGCCGCGCCGGACTTCCGCCTCTTCTGGGACAACGCGTACGCGGTGCATCCGCTGACCGATACCGCGGCCCCGGTGCTCGATGTGTTGAACCCGGCGGCCGCCGCCGGAAACCCGAACCGGCCCTTGGTCTTCGCGTCGACCTCGAAGATCACCTTCGCCGGTTCCGGCGTGAGCTTCCTGGGCGCCTCGACCGAGAACCTGAACTGGTACCTGGGTCATGCCGGGAAGAAGAGCATCGGGCCGGACAAGATCAACCAGCTGCGGCATCTGCGTTTCTTCACCGACGCCGCCGGGGTCCGGGCGCATATGCAGAAGCATCGCGCCATCCTGGAGCCGAAATTCGCCCTGGTCCTGCGCATCCTCGAGGAGCGTCTCGGCGCTTCGAAGGTGGCGTCCTGGACCGAGCCCAAGGGGGGCTACTTCATCAGCCTCGACGTGCTCGAGGGCACGGCCGCGCGGGTGATCGAGCTGGCCAAGGGCGCCGGTATCGCGCTCACCGCCGCCGGTTCGGCCTTCCCGTACAAGAACGACCCGGACGATAGGAACATCCGGATCGCGCCCAGTTTCCCGGCACTGCCGGAGCTGGAGCGGGCCATGGACGGCCTGGCGACCTGCGTCCTGCTGGCAGCGACCGAGAAACTGATCGGATAGGCGGTTTCCCGACCGGCGGGTCAGGCGGGTTTGCGGGCGTATACGGCGAACATGGTCACCGAGAGGTGGATATCGCCGGCGGCCGCACCCGCGGCCAGGTCGGCGAGGAGGCGCTCCCGCTCGGCCTCGGTGATCACCCGCCGCGCGACGGCCATCGCCGAGACCCGGCTGACCAGCGCGCCCGCTCCGACCGAGCGGTCCTGTACCAGGGCCTGCGAGCCGGTGGTCTCCACTTCGAGACCGGCCCGGGTGAGCAGGCCCTGCAGTCGGCGGCCGGAATACGGGTCGGTGGTCGCGGAGACGAGAGTGTCGATCACATCGCGGACCACGCGGTGGTCTCCGGGGTGCACGATCGCCGAACCCCAGTCCGCGTCCATCACCACGGTACGGCCGCCCGGCCGCAGCACCCGGGCGATCTCGCGGGCCGCCCGGGCCGGTGCGGTCAGATGCTGGAACACCCGCTCGCACAGCACCGCGTCGAAGGTGGCGGCGCCGAACGGGATGCCGTAGGCGTCGCCGGAGTGGAAGGTGGCCGTCGAATTCGCCGTCGCGGCGCGCTGTTCGGCGGCAGCCAGCAGATTCGGGTCGGGTTCCACGCCGACGGCGAAACCGGTGGGTCCCACCTCCTCGGCGAAGGTGATGACCTCGGAGCCGGTCCCGGATCCGAGATCCACGACGCTCTCACCCGGTTGTAGCGCGAGGGCTTCGTGCGCCCAGTCGCGCAATCTGGTGAGGCCGGGGAGAGTGGCCTGTAGATCGCGGATATCGACCAGCTGATCCTGGCCGGCGGCATCGAAACGGTCGGGGCGTAACCCGAAACTGTCCATGGGTCCGTGTCCATCCAGTGTGGTGGGTGGGTATATCGCCGTGTCTGGCATGGGGCGAGCCTAGCCGCTGGCGCCGCCGTGGGATCATCGCTGGTAGTCCAGAGTGAGGAGCACGGTATGGCCGAGTTGTGCCTGGCGCAGGACCCCGAGTCGGACGAACTGCTGTCGACGAGCCCCCTGGCGTTGGTGATCGGGATGCTCCTGGACCAGCAGTATCCCCTCGAACACGCCTTCCGCGGGCCGAAGAAGATCGCCGACCGAATGGGTGGGCTGGATATCCGCGCGATCGCCGCCGCCGATCAGGGCGAATTCGAGGAGATGGCCGCGACGCCCCCGGCCATCCACCGCTACGGCCGGTCCATGGCGCGGCGAATCCAGGACCTGGCCCGATACGTGATCGAGCAGTACGACGGCGATGTTACCGCGATCTGGACCGCCGGCGATCCGGACGGTAAAGAGGTACTGAAACGGCTGAAGGCGCTGCCCGGTTACGGCGACCAGAAGGCCCGAATCTTCCTCGCTCTGCTCGGCAAGCAGCTCGAAGTGCGTCCGGCGGGCTGGGAGGCCGCTGCCGGTGCCTACGCCGAACCCGGGTCGCGGCGGTCGGCGGCCGATATCGTCGATTCGGAGACGCTGCTCGAGGTGCGGGCGTTCAAGAAGGAGATGAAGGCCGCCGCGAAGCAGAAGTGAATCCCGCGACGCCGGGCGGTCAGCGGATACGGGCGAGGCGGATCAGTTCGGCCGCCAGCCCGGCCTCGTCCACGGGTGTCAGGGTGAGATGGCTGCCGGCGCTGAGCAGATAGCGGCCGTCGCCGGTGAAATCCAGCCAGGTGCGGTGGATCGGCGGCGGTGACATCGGATCATCGGGTGCCACCGCGATGGTGAAGAACCCGCGCGCGTCTATGGGCCGGTGCAGCGTCGCGCGTAGATTCGCGGCCCGGTCCGCGGCCGTGCCCCGACTGTCCGCCGGGTCCGGGCACAGCACCGCGGCGCGCGGCTCCCGGAGTACCGGGAGGGTGCCGGGGCGTGCCGGCCCCAGCGTATTGACCAGGTGTTTGCCCAGCGTCCGCGCATGGCAGGCCACCACCGTGATCGTGGCGGAATGCGCGCGGATCAGCGCACCCCAGTTCCCGAACGCCACCGCCACCGCGAGCACCGGATCGGGCCCGCGTTCCGCGCCGTCGAACTCGTCGCCGAAGACGGTCACCCGCGTGACATCGGTTCGGGCCACGAAGCGCAGTGTGCCGGTGAGGTCGGCGTCGCCGTTCGGCGGGAAACGACCCGGCAGGTCGAGTCGGTGCAAGGCCCGCTCGGTGGCGACGGTGCCGCGTGGCGCGAGGTCGATGGGATGGGGACGCCGGTCCAGCCCGGTCTCGGTCTGCCAGATATGGCTGAATTCGTCCGGCGTGAACACCCATTCCATCAGCGGCTCCCACCACCCGGATCGGCGCCACCCGGATCGGCGCCACCCTCGGCGCCGTCCGGATCGGCGCTGCCCGGCGCGACGCCGTCCGGATCGGCGCCGTCCGGTCTGCCGGAGCCGGTTTGCTCGCCGGGAACCGGCGGCACTCTCGGCGGGGTTTCGGTGAGCGCTTCGTTCGGCGTGTGCAGGTAGTCCGGGCTCGGCCGGGACCGGCGCGTGCCCGGTGCCGATGGCCCGGTCACCGGAACCGCGGCCGGAGGTAGCCGGGGTGGCCTCGTGCCCGGTGGGTCGGCCGCGTCGGTGGTGTCGTCCGGTTTTGTGTTCGAATCGGCGGGTTCGGGTCCTGTGGTCCCGCCGCCCGCGGCATCGGCGAGGCCGGGCGGGGACACGGGATCGGCGGGATGCGGGAGGCCCTGCCGTGGTGCGCCGGAGCCCGGCGTGGTCGCGGTGGGCCGGCCATCCGGGGTGGCCGTCCCGGGAAGCGCGGTTCCGGGGGGAGTCGCGGCCTGGCCGCCGGGGATCGTCGTTCCCGGGCCGCCGGGCGGCGCGGCCGGAACTCCGGCCGGGGCGGACGGGGGCGAACCGGGTAGGGCACGCGGCGCCCCGGGCGCTTCGGTCGTGATCCGCTCGCCGCCCGGGCCGGCGGCCGGACCGCTGAAGGTAGGTGTGGCGGAGTGGGTTCCGGGCGCCGAATCCGGTCTTACCCAGGCGGGCTCCGTGGACCGGAACCCCGCGGATTCGGTGTACGTGTCCTGGGCGGATCGGATGTACTCCGGGTCGCCGGAGCCCGGCAGGCCGGTTGCCGGGGCGGGGTCGGCAGTTCTACCGGCCGACGGGGATCCGGAAGTATCGCCGGTCGGATCGGTGCTCTCGGTGGTTCCCGCATCCGGGACCGGTTCGCCGGTGGATGTGTATTCGGAGGAAGTGCCGCCCGGGCCGGACTCCGCCGCCTCGGTAGCACCGAGGGCGGGCTCGGCCGGCACCGCGGGGCCGGAATCGCCCGATACCACCTTGGGGGCGGATTGCTCCTGGGTGGGCCGCGGTGCGGGTTCCGGGGATGGCGACGCGGGGAGCGTCGGCGCTTGCGGCGCCGCGGGTCCGTCGGCGCCCGGCGATTCCGGGACGGTTCCGTCGGGAGTCGAGGGCCGATCCGGCGGAGCCGGGCGGGATTCGTCCGGGGCATCGGCCGTCGACGGGTAACCGGTGAGCTGTGACGTTTCCGTGGAGGTGGATCTACCGGACGGAGCGGGGCCGGAATCGGTGCCTGTCGAGATCCCGGCCGGAGAGGGGAAGCGTGGGACCTGGTCGCCGCTGGCCGGAATGGCCGGGTTGTAGCGATAGGTCATGGCGTCCTGCGCCTCGGCGGTCTGCGTCGCGGCGGTGGTGTTGTAGGAGGTGCGGCGAGCCGGGCCCGTCGCGGCCTCGACCGCCGGGTCCGGGTCCGGCAGATACGGCGGAGGCGGGGCGGGGATCGCGGCGCGGACCGATTCGGCGGCGGTGGCATCGCCGGCGAGCAGCTGCCCGACCACCCGGCACACGGTGGCGGCATCGTCGCCCGCCCGGACCAGCGCCGCGGCCGCGCGGGCCGCTTCGGCGGCCGCGATACCGGACCATTCGCCGGAGAGGCGGGCGATATCGCGGGCGAACTCGTCGAAGGCCGTATCGACCGATTCGGCGGCCAGATCCCAGGCGCCGGCCAGACGGTTCAGTTCACCCGGGTCCAGCCGCTCGTGGACCAGATCCCAGATCTGCCGGTGGGTATAGGCGCCGAAGACCTCGCGGTCGGCCACATAGGCCGGATCCGTTCCGGTATCGGTCGTCCCGGTCTGCCCCTTGTGCGCCACCATCGGCCCCCTCGGTTGTCCGGTTCACCGTCGGCCGTCGTGGTCACGGCAAACCGGTCGCTATCAAACTTGTTGCACCCCTGCGTAGTTCGACATGATGCCGCACGTCACGCCTGTTCCGCCACCGTTGGGATCAGGGCGGCGCGGTTCGCCGCGTCGGCCTCCTCGAACAACGAGGCAGCGGCGAGATAGGCCGCCTTGTGACGCAACGCCGCCTGTTCGAAGGCGCCGAGGGTGTCGAGGTACTCCTGCCCCTTCGCGCCGAAACCTCGCGCCAGCGCGTGACCGGAAGGCAGATCCGGGAGCCCGCGGACCGCGGGGAGGCCGGCCGCGTCGGCGCGGGCCAGCCGGATCCGTTCCACCAGCCGATCACAGGACCCCGCGAGCAGGCGGGCGGCATCTTCGGTCATATGGAACTCTCCGGCTCGCGCCGCCTCGTACAGGTGCGCGGCCGCGGTCCCGTAGCGGTCGTTCGCGCCGGCGTCGTCGCCGGTTGCCGGTTGCCGATCCGGATCAGGTACGGGCATATCGGTCCCCCTTCGAACTCCCCACCCAGCGGGTCGGAGCATAGCAGTGGAAAACCGCTCGGAACAGGGCCGTTCGCCCATTTCCGGGCCGTTCGCGGTGATTCGCGCGTCCCGGCGGCCGGCGGCGGTTCCCGCGTGGCGAACCGGCCGCGGTAATTCTCCGCGGAAACCCGGGGAATATTCCCCGGCGATGTGCGGAGAATATTTCCCGGGAGCTCGGGGAGAATAGGAGGCGGGCATATTCCATGAATTCTCCATGCCGTCGGGGAGAATTCATTCGATTCGATGGGTAAGAGGGGAAACATCCAGGTATACGTGAAGCCGTCCTGCCCGCGCACGCGGCCTCCAGGTGGCTGAATCACTGCTGAAATGCTTCGCTACCAGCGAAGATGCTCCGGCCGGGGTCGCGGATTTCCCGGAAACGTTGGTGGATGGCCGTAGAGGATGTTAATTTATTTGTTATGTCCGACAGCCGAGTCGCCCCGAAGCCGGTCACTTATGTGACCGCCGCTCTGGGCCTGCGGCTGCCCCTCACCCGCGAGTTGTGTTGCTCCCGCTTTTGCGGTTGAGCGTTTCCGAACCACTCGCCGCCTCGCTGCAGTACCTGTAGGCCTCCCGTGATCCGGGATCTTCATCGAGGGAAAATCATATGGCTGTCCGCACCGCCGAACGCACCGCGTCGCAGGCCCCCACCACCGTCCGTACCCGGGTGGCTCGCCCGGTCATCGCTCCCGACCTGCGTCTTTCCGATAATCCCGCCGCGGCCGTGCTGCGTGCCGCCACCACCGGGCCGGTGTTCCGGGACAAAACCGCCCGCGCCACCGGACTGAGTATCGCCACCGTGAACCGTCAGGTGTCCTCGCTGCTGGCGGCCGGCCTGCTGCGGGAGCGTGCCGACCTCACCGCCTCCGGTGCGGTGGGCCGCCCGCGGGTTCCGTTCGAGGCCGATGTCGACACCTTCGGCACGCTCGGCGTCCATATCGGCGCGGAGACCACCCGAATCGTCGTCTCCGATCTGCGTGGGCGCATCCTCGGCGGTCTCACCATCGCGACTCCGCGGACCGGGAGCGAGTTCGCGGTCAAAACCGTCGCCCACAGCGCGAAATCCTTTCTGCAGCGCTGGTACCGGCGGACCCCGCTGTGGGTCGGGGTGGCGCTCGGCGGCCGGGTCGATCCCCGGACCGGTATCGTCGACCATCCGAAACTCGGCTGGCAGGCGGCCCCGGTGGGCGCGGTGTTCAGCGAGGTGCTCGGGCTGCCGATCACGGTCGCCCCGCACGTCGAGGCGATGGCCGCGGCCGAACTCCTGCTGCCCGCGGTGGTCGGCAATCCCGCCGACGATCCCGAGCGCGCCGACGGCGCCCGCGGCAGCAGCCTCTACTTCTACGTCCGCGAAACCGCCGGTATTTCGGTGACTCTGGACGGCCGGGTGCACACCCCGAGTAACGGTCCCGGGTCGATCGCGCATCTGCCCACCGGTTCGTCGGTGGAATGCGGCTGCGGCCGGCGCGGCTGCCTGGAGGCCACGGTCGGCGATCGCGCGCTGCACGCGCGGGCCGTCGGGCGTGGAATCATCCCGGCGCACAACGGGAAATCCAGTTCCGCCATCGCCGATCTGTACCGGGCCGCCGCCGCTGGTTCGGAACCGGCGCGTGAACTGCTCGCCGAACGCGCCGATGTGCTCGGCCGGACGGTCGCGCTGGTCCGGGACATGCTGAACCCCGACCGTGTGGTCCTCGGTGGCCAGGCGTTCACCGCCTATCGCCCAGGGCTGGCGCACGTGGCGCGTGCTTTCAACGAGGCGACGGTGTTGCCGCCCACCGATATCCGGGTCACCGGCTATGCGTCGAAGGTGCAGGAATTCGCGGCCGTGGTCACCTCGCTCAGCGCGCTGTACGCCGATCCGATCGCCGCCTTGCGCCGGGTGACCGCCTGACCGTCCGACCCTCGCCGGGGCCCACGCGCTGGTGCGCGTGGGCTCCGGCGTTATTTCGCGGGGAAGAGCGTTTCCACCGCGGTGATGAAATACGGGAAGTGCACGGCGAACCGGTGCAGATCCCGGTCGTCGTCGAAACCACCGAACCAGTACAGGCCGGGTTCGTCGTCGTCGGAGGGGTCGATATCCCGGAAGGCGCGCACCCAGTTGTCCGCGCGGCTCCACACCACCATGTAGGGCAGGCCCCGGGAGAACACGAGTTCGCTGTCGCCCGCGGGAATCTCCATGCTCCGGACCTGCTCCAGGCCCCGCTGTAGTCCGCGTACCTGACCGGTGAGGGTCCGGCCGTAGGCGGTGCGCACCGGAAGGAACTTCTGTGCCCCCAGCAGCGCGCCACCGGCCAGCGCGATGGCCACGCCCACCAGGGCGTGCCCGGACAGCAGTGCCGCGACGACGGTGACGGCGGCGCCCAGTGCGATGAGCCCGCCACCCAGCCAGAGCGGAATCCGGCGGCGGGCCGGGTCGATGAAGGCCCCGCGCTCCACGGCATCGGCCACCATCGCGCGTCGCAACGGTTCGACGGGAAGCCTGCCCGGGACGCGCAATTCGGACATGGTCACCTCGGGTACGCCCGCGGGCAGCAGGGCGTCGTAGAACACTCGCTCGTAGCCGCGCAGCTGCTCGTCGGCGGGATTGACCCGCACGATCCGCCACTCGTCCTCGCCGATCCGGCCGATCCACAGATAGTTGCGCACGGCCAGGTCGACGACGGTGGCGGCGATATCGGTGGGATCGGCGTAGCCGTCGAGCAGCACCCCCGCCTCGCCCGGCAGGATGCCCGCGGGTGAGCTGAACAGCGTCCGTCCGGTGCTGCGATCGAGCGGTTCCATGGGCGCGGCCGGAACCGACTGCCGCCGAACCAGGTACAGGTACAGGACCAGCGCGATCAGGGCGATCAGCAGCACCACGAAGGCCACGACCGCCGGTCCGGTGATCGCGAACGCCGAAACGCCCGGTCCGCTGATATCGGCATTGGCCGGCACCGTGCCCGGTGGGACCTGCAGGGTCAGATCGACGGATTCACCTTTGCTCAGATTCGTCTGATCCAGGTAGAGGACACCGTCGGGTTCGATATGCACCTGCGCACAGGGCCGCGTCGCGCCGAGCGGACCCAGCACGCAGTCCACGATCCCCATCTCGAAACTGGGACTGATCAGGGACGCGTGGATCTCGGCGATATCGACATTGAGCACGCCGAACCAGCGGAACACCTGACTGCCGTCGGCGTCGCTGACGGTGTTCTGCACCGAATAGCGGAAGGTGGTCTCGCCGGGGCCCGCGTCGACGGTGAACAGATCGTCGGCGACCTCGGCGGTACCCGGCCCGGTGGCCTCGATATCGGTGACCGCGAACCGGCGTTCGGAATTCTCGCTGATCTGCACCCGCAGCGGCAGCGACATGGTGAACCGCCCTCCGGGCGGCACGGTCACGTGTTCGGTGACCTCCAGCACACCGTCGCGGCCGAGGGTCATCTCGAGGTTCACGATCGCCCCGCCGGGTTCCTGCGCTCGGGCCGGCGCGGCCGGAAAGAGTAGTGCGACCAGTGCGGTCAGTGCGAGCAGTAGCGCCGTCGCGCCCCCCCGAAAAGTGAGCATGACTCGTTACCTTAGACAGCTTGCTATCCTGCCGTCAGCGGCCGTTGGTGAACCGAGAATGTGAGGGAGTCCGGGGGAGTGACACAACCACCTTTCGGCCGCGGCCCCGTTCCGCCGCCCGGCCGGCGTCCGAATCAGGGCGGCGGGCGCCCGCCGCACCAGGCGCCCCCGGGGCAGCCGCAGCGTCCGCCGCCGGGCTATCCGCAGCCCGGGCCTTCGCACCGGCCGGGCTACCCGCCGCCGCAGCGTCCGTCGCCGGGTTATCCGCCCGCGCCGGGCTATCCGCACCGTCCGCCCGGCTACCCGCCCGCCCCGCCCCAGCGGCAGGCGATACCGGGCTATCGGCCGATCGTCGCACCGCCCATGCCCCCGCCGGTTCCGCATCGAGTCCCGAACGCGCCCCGGCCCCGTTCCCGCGGCAGCAGCGGCCGGGTGCTGGTCGTACTGTTCGCGGTTCTGGTCGTGGTACTCGGCGCGCTGGTACGCGGGGCGCTGAACGCCGGAACTCTCGACGTACTCGGTCCGCAACCGGAGCACACCTACGACACCGGCGCGACCGGTCCGGCCGTCACCGCGGCCAACCCCCTGCTCACCGACCCCGAGGCCACTCTGATTCCGGCGAACTGCGAGTACGCGCCGTGGTCGACCGACGAGGACACCGCGCGGGCTTTCTTCGCCGGCGCCGAGCAGTGCCTCGAGGACGCGTGGAAACCGGTGCTGGAGTCGGCGGGGCTGCCGTTCGAGCCACCGACCGTGATGGTCTCGGCCGATACCGACGGAATCTCCACGCCGTGCACCGGCTCGACCGGTGATTTCGCCGCCTTCTACTGCCCCGCGAATCGCACCGTCTATATGCCGATCAGCCAGTTGCAGACCGACTATTACGGCGACAACTGGGTGGTGTACCTCTCGGTCTTCGCCCACGAGTACGGTCACCACATCCAGAACATGTCCGGAATCCTGCTCGCCGCCAACAGCGAACGGGTCGACGCGGGTGCACGGAGTCCGGAGGGGCTGGAGTTGTCGCGGCGAGTGGAACTGCAGGCCAACTGTTTCGACGGTATGTATCTGGTGTCTTCGGCCGACGGCGGTTCACTGACCGACGATCAGATGACCCAGGCCCGCACCGACGCCGATCACCGTGGCGATCAGCGCGGCGATATGCGCGACCACGGCACCCCGGAGAACGGCGGACGCTGGTTCGGCCTGGGCGTCGAACACAATCGCACCGCCCAGTGCAATACCTTCACGGCGTCGGACGACCAGGTCAGCTGAGCGAGTCGCTGTCCCGGCCGCGTACGCGGTCGCGCAGTTGGGTCAGCAAGTGTGTCGCCTCCTCCGGCGTCGTGCCGGGGCCCATCAATTCGCCGACCACATGTCCGAAACACGCCGCATCCAGGACCCGGGCGGCGACGGCCATCGGATCTCCCCAGGGCAGATAGGGTTTCGCCAGCAGTAGGGAGGCGATTCCGTGGGCGGCCGCCCACAACTCGAGTACCAGGGGAGTCGGGTCCCCGCGGTCGATCAGGCCCTCCGACATGGCTTCTTCCACGGTGCCGGCGAAGTACCGGAACGCGCCGCTGGTGAGCACCATGTCCACGGCGCCCCGGTGTGAGGTCGGGATGGTCGCCAGCCGGTACTGCTCCGGATGATCCAGCGCGAACCGGACATAGGCCAGCCCGAGGCGGCGCAACCGCAGCGGTGAGGGTTCCGCGGGGTCGACCGCGGCCTGCATGGCGGTATTCAACGCTTCGAAGACTTCGGCGACCGCGGCCTCGATCAGCGCGTCCTTGTCCGCGAAATGGCGGTAGATGGAGGGCGCGCTGACCCCGACCAGTTCGGCGACGGCCCGGATCGATACCGCGCCGACATTGCCGGTGCGTTCGAGGAGTTCCCGGGTGGCCGTGAGGATCTCGGCCCGCAACCGCGGACCGGTACCCCGTGGTGACCGCGGCCGTCCCGTCATACGCGTACCGGGCTCTCTTCGACGGTGCGGGCCTCCCCGGGCTCCTCGCTGAACCCGAACCGGTCGTGCAGCCGGGCCAGCGGTTTCGGCGCCCACCAGTTGAACGGGCCCATCAGCTTCATCAGCGCGGGTACCAGCAGCGCCCGGATGACGGTGGCGTCGGCGAGCACGGTCAGGGTCAGGCCCAGACCCATGAGCTGGATGAACGAGACTTTCGAGGTGGTCAGCGCGCCGATCACGATGGCCATCAGGACGGCCGCGGCGGTGAAGATGCGGCCGGTCCGGGCCACCCCGATCGCGACCGATTCGGCATTGTCCTCCGCGGCGAACTCCGAGCCGGTGCGCCCGGCCCGGCGGCGCAGCCATTCCTCCCGGATCCGCGACAGCAGGAAGACCTCGTAGTCCATGGACAGCCCGAAGGCCAGGCAGAACATCAGGATCGGCATGGTCGGTACCAGGTAGCCGACGGCGGTGAAGTTCAGCAGGCCCTCCAGATGCCCCTCCTGGAAGATCCACACCATCGCGCCGAACGCGGCGGTCAGCGACAGGGTGTTGAGCAGCAGCGCCTTCAGCGGCAGGATCACGCTGCCGGTGAACAGGAAGAGCACCGCGAACGTGGTGAGCACGATGAGCAGTCCGGCCAGCGGCAGCCGATCGGCCAGCGCGTCGAGCGAATCGTGGTTCATGGCGGCGGCCCCGCCGAACAGCGCCGGCGCCGGGGCGGGCACCGCCCGCAGTTCCTCCAGTTGCTCGCCACCGGCCGGGGAGAACGGATCCAGGGCGGAGGTCACCGACAGGTAGGTGCCGGAATCGTTCGCCATACCGGGTGGAGTGGCCCCCAGCCGGTCCCCGGACACGTATACCCCGGCACTCGACAGGACCGCGGTCACCTTGTCGACCTCCGACAGTTGCGCCGCATAGGCCGCGACGGCCCGTTCGTCGCGGAAATCGTCGAGCACGATGGTGGTGTTGCCGCCGGGATCGGCGCGCGGGAATTCGGCGCGGATCTCGTCGCCCACCTGCCGGCTCGCCGCCGAGGTCGGCAGCACCCGCTCGTCGGGATAGCCGAATTTGATCCCCAGGAAGGGCGATCCCAGGAACAGCAGCAATGCCACGATCACCACCGATACCGGTACCGCGAACCGCATCACCCGCAGCACCAGCCGGTACCAGCCGGTCCGCTCGGGCACCATCGCGCCGAGCGGGGCGGGCGTGCGGCCGAACAGCCGCAGGATGGGGGCGCGCAGGTCCAGCGCGTTGACGCGATGTCCCAGCAGCACGAGGGCGGCCGGCAACACCACGACCGAGGCGGCCGCCGCCGCGACCACCACCGCCACCCCGGAGTAGGCGAACGAGCGCAGGAAGTACAGGTCGAACACCAGCATGGCCGACAGTGACAGTGCCACCGTCAGCGCCGAGAAGAGCACCGTCCGGCCCGCGGTCTGCAGAGCCCGCACGGTGGCGGCGCGCGGGTCGAGACCGTTGGCGAGCTCCTCCCGGAACCGGCTCACGATGAACAGGCTGTAGTCGATGGCCAGCGCCAGGCCCAGAGCGGTGGTGAGGTTCATCGCGTAGATCGATACGTCGGTGAACAGGGTGAACATCCGCAGGATCGCCAGCGTCGCGGCGATCGCGAACAATCCCACCAGCAGCGGCAGCGAAGCCGCCACGAGGCTGCCGAACACCAGGACCAGTACCACCAGTGTCAGCGGGATGGCCGCCGTCTCGGCGATCGCCAGATCGTGGGTGATCTGCTCGTTCACCTCGTGGAACGTCGCGGCCACGCCCCCAGCGCGCACGGTGATCCCGTCGGCCGTGCCCGTCAGCACACCGCCGAGCTCCCCGGCGCTGTCCTGGATATCGGTCTCGTCGCCGTCCAGGTGAACCGCGATCAGACCGGCGTCACCGTCGGTACTGCGCAGCGCGCTCGCGATGGCGGGCGAGGGCGCGGTCCAATACGACTGGACATCCGTGGTCCGCTCATGCGCCCGGATGGTGTCGACAGCGCGCAGCGCCCGCGCCCGTACCGCCCCGTCGTCAACCCCCGCGGACGACTCCACCAGCAGGATGTAGTTGGGGGCGGCCCCGTCGAAGTGATCGGCGAGCAGGTCGAGAGCACGAGTCGATTCGGCGTCGGAGGAGACGAATCCACCCGATTTCAGCCCGGAGGCCGCGCCGGCCCCGAAGATCCCGCAGAGCAGGGCCACGACCAGCGCGCCGAGTAGCACGGCTCTCGGGAACCTGGTGGCCAGATGTGCGATTCGGATCAACATGGTGCCCCCGCCTTCATAGGTTAGTGGCGTTAGCGTAACGCCGTTAACCCACCAGCGGAAGAGGGTCCCGCATCGAGAACCGGTGGACCCATAACCCGGCCCTGGCGGCGTTGGGCACCAGGAAGAGTTCGTCGTCGCCGACGTAGTAGGCGATCAGATCATCGACGACGCCGCCGTCGGGGGCGCAGCACAGGGTGTACTGGGCCTTACCGGGACCGATCCGGCCCAGATCGTTGGTCAGCGCGGAGTTCACGAATTCCGCGGCGCCCGGACCGCGGACGGTCGCCTTGCCCAGGTGGCTCACATCGAACAGCCCCACCGACTCCCGGACCGCGGTGTGCTCGGCCACGGTGCCCGCATAGGACACCGGCATCTCCCAGCCGCCGAACGGCGCGAACTTCGCACCGAGTTCGACATGCACGTCGTGGACAGGGCCCTGCTGCAGTTCGGCGTCGCTCACCCGGCGAGCCTATCCCGGCTCGTGGGGACGCCGCCCCGCCCCGCGCCGGGGGCGGGCGCCCGCCGAGCCCCGCCGGGCGCACGGTGTGGTCAGGCCTCGAACCACATCGGTATCAGGGTGGGCCCGTCCTCGGGGAGCGTCACGGTGTGCCCGATCCGCACGAAACCCTGGCGGGTGTACAGGCGCGCCGACCTTTCGGTACTGGCCTCCAGATAGGCCGGCCGCCCGGCGGCGGCACAGGCGCGGAGACGATCGGCCAGGATGGCCGCGCCGGCGCCCTGCCCGCGATGTCTCGGCACCGTCGCGATCAGCTCCAGGTAGCTGTGCGGGAAGCGCCGGGGATGTTCGCGTGCCAGCAGGTCGCTGGCGTAGGCCCAGCGCTGCAGCGGCCGGACGCCGGGCATACCTTCCGCGTTGCGGCGCGCTTCGACCGCCTCGGCCAGCAGGCGTTCGGCCGAGGTGACGTACTGCCACACCGAAACCGCCCAGATCTCGTCGTCCACCCCGGCCACCCAGATCTCGTCACCGTCCAGACCACGTTCGATCATCTCGGGGAGATAGATATCGAGGAATTCCCCGGCCGGATGGTCGCGCATCATCCATTCGGTCACCGCCTCGTCCGGGGCGGCCTCCCGCATCGCTGCCACCAGCGGGTCGAAATCGCCGTGCTCCGCCCGCCGTACCCGCAATTGCGTACCCACGTCGCCGCCTCTCTGTGAACGATGTTCCTGCCAGCGAACCTATGCCTGTGACCAGCACTTGCCCACTATTTCGTCACAGCATTTCGTGTGATGAAATCGGAGGCGTGACACCCTGCTCGGTCTGCGGTGACGCCCTGCGCCAGCCCGCGCGCGGGCGCCGCCGCCGCTACTGCTCCCGCTCCTGCCAGGCACGCGCCTACCGCGCCCGGCGCAGCACCGTTCCCGGTCGCGTCCGGCCGGTACCCCGCCGGCTCTCCACGGTCGAGATCACTCGTACCGCGGTGGCTCTCGCCGACCACGCGGGTCTCGAGGGCCTCACCATGCGGCAACTGGCCGCGGAGCTCGGGGTGACCACCGCCGCGCTCTACCGCCATATCGGCGACCGGGACGGGCTGCTCGCGTCGATGACCGATCTGGTGCTCGCCGAAACCCCGCCGCCGCCGGATCGGACGGGCTGGCGGGCCCGGATGCACTACGAGGCGCGGCAGGAATGGCGGCTCTACCGCAGGCATCCGTGGCTGCTGGCGGTCCTGGCGCGGGTCCGGCCGCCGCTGGGCCAGGGGCTGTTCGACGCCCTGGAACGCGCCTTCGCCGCGCTCGACCAGCTCGAACTGCCCCGCGCCCGGCTCATGTCGGCCTATCTCGGTTATTCGGCCCTCATCCAGGGACTTGCGCTGGTGTGGAGTTCGGAACGGCTCGACCGGATCGGTGGCGCGGACGCCGCGACCGGGATCCCCGCCGACCTGGCCGGACTCATCGATCCCCGGATCCGCCCCACCCTGCACAAGGTGTTCGATCCGGCCGGCCCGCCGCCGGAACTCGATTTCGACCGGCTCCTGGAAGAGACGGTGGACATGCTGCTGGAAGGCGTCGCGGCACGGCAGGCGGCCGCCAGCGAATAGCCTGTGGCCATGACCGCAGTCGCAGATCGTCCTCTCGGACCGGAATTGGCACGTACCCAGACCATCGAGCCCGGCGCCGACGTCCTCGTCGTCGGTGTGGCCACCACCGATACGGGGCCCGTGCTCGTCCCCGAGGACCTGTTCGGCGATGTACTCGACGCCGACCTGCGTACCCGGCTCCTCGACCAGGTGACCGCGGTCGGCGGTACGGGCAAGGCCGAACAGCTGATCCGGATCCCCGCGCCCGCCGGTCTCGACGGCGTCGCCAGTGTGCTGGCCGTGGGACTGGGCAACGCGGCCGAGTTCGATGCCGAGCAGATCCGCCGCAGCGCCGGAGTCGCCGCCCGTTCGCTCACCGGCGTGGCGCGCGCGGTGACCACCCTGTCCGGCCTGGATATCGGCGCGGCCGCGGAGGGTTTCTACCTGGGCGCGTACTCGTTCACACCGTTCCGTTCGGCGAAATCTGCCCCGAAGCCCGAAGCCGCCCCGCTCGCCCGCGTCGAACTGCTGGTGCCCGAACCGGAATTCGGCGGCGACGCGCTGTTGCGCGCCCGGCTCACCGCCGAGGCCGTGGCCACCGCCCGCGATTTCGTGAACACCCCGCCCAGCCACCTCTTCCCGGCCGAGTTCGCGCGCCGCGCCGAACTCCTCGCCGAGGGCGCGGGCCTGGAGGTCGAGGTCCTCGACGAGAAGGCGCTGGAGGCCGGGGGTTACGGCGGTGTGGTCGGGGTCGGCAAGGGTTCCTCGCGTCCACCGCGCCTGGTGCGGCTCACCTACCGCGGCGGCGACAAGTTGGTCGCGCTGGTAGGTAAGGGCATCACCTTCGACACCGGCGGTATCTCCATCAAACCCGCCGCCAACATGGAGAACATGACCTCGGATATGGCCGGTGCGGCGGCGGTCGTGGCGACCACCCTGCTCGCGGCCCGGCTCGGTCTGCCGATCAGCGTGACCGCGACGGTGCCGATGGCCGAGAACATGCCGTCGAGCACCGCGCAGCGGCCCGGCGATGTCCTCACCCAGTACGGCGGCACCACCATCGAGGTCACCAACACCGATGCCGAAGGCCGCCTGATCCTGGCCGACGCGATGGTCCGTGCCTGCGAGGACGATCCGGCGTATCTGATCGATGTGGCGACCCTGACCGGTGCGCAGATGGTCGCGCTGGGTACCCGCACCCCCGGTGTGATGGGGACCGACGAATTCCGCGATCGGGTGGCCCGGATCTCGCGCGAGGTGGGCGAGCACGGCTGGGCGATGCCGCTGCCCAAGGAATTGCGCGCCGACCTGGACTCCAAGGTCGCCGATATGGTCAACGCGACCTCGCACCGCTGGGGCGGCATGCTGGTCGCCGGGACCTACCTGCGGGAGTTCGTCGCCGACGGCGTGCAGTGGGCGCATATCGATATCGCCGGACCCTCCTACAACACCGGTGGGCCGTTCGGCTATATCGGCAAGGGCGGGACCGGGGTACCGGTGCGCACCCTGATCGCGGTGCTCGAGGACATCGCCGCCGAATAGCGGGAGCGCCGGGCGGGCCGGGCGGCTTCCGGGCCGTCCGGCTCAGTCCGTGCCGAGCTCGCGGTCGAGGTCGCGCCGGCGCTCGATCCGGCGGCGCGCGTCGTAGTCGCGCATCCGCTGCGGATAGCCGGTGCGGCCCACGTCGTACACGGGGATGCCCAGATCGCGGGCCAGCCGCCGGGCCCCGCGCTCGCCGACCACGCGCCGGGTCCATTCACCGTCGGCGGCCACCAGCACCACCGTGACATCTGTCACAGTGGTCTTCGGTTCGACGAAACCCTCGACACCGGCGTGTGCGCGTACCCATTCCGCCAGATAGCGGGTCTCGGCGGCGTGGGCCCGCGAAACGCCGCTGCGCCCGACCGTGGCACGACGAAACCGGTCCAGCAAACCCACCGTCGCCGACCTCCTGCTCGACATCCGAATACCACCGAATCCGGCGGTGATTCCATGGTGCCAGGCGACGGATTGGGAAGCCCTCCGGTAACCGCGCGCGACGTGGAATGCAAGGATGGTTACCGGAACAACAACCACACGGATCTCCGGCGCCGCGCAGAATGAAGCCGGCTGGAACCCCACCGCGACCCGCGGCGGGACCGACCGGAACGAACTGTTGTAGACCCGTCGAGCAGTTAGAGGAGTCAACGGACATGGCCTTCTCCGTCCAGATGCCCGCTCTTGGTGAGAGCGTCACCGAGGGAACGGTGACACGGTGGCTGAAGCAGGAAGGAGACACGGTCGAGGTCGACGAGCCGCTGCTCGAGGTCTCCACCGACAAGGTCGACACCGAGATCCCGTCCCCCGCGGCGGGTGTGTTGACGAAGATCGTGGCCCAGGAAGACGACGTCGTCGAGGTCGGCGGCGAACTGGGTGTGATCGGTGACGCGGGTGAATCCCCCGCGCCCGCCCCGGCCCCCGAACCGGCCGCCGCCGAACCGGAAGCAGCTCCCGCGCCCGCGCAGGAGAGCGCTCCGGAACCCGAGCCCGCCCCGGCGCCCGCATCCTCCTCCGCCCCGTCCGATGCCTCCGGTACCTCGGTGAAAATGCCGGAACTGGGCGAATCCGTCACCGAAGGCACCGTGACCCGGTGGCTCAAGGCGATCGGCGACGACGTCGCGGTCGACGAACCGCTGCTCGAGGTCTCCACTGACAAGGTCGACACCGAGATCCCGTCTCCCGTGGCGGGCACGCTGCTGGAGATCACCGCGAACGAGGACGACGTGGTGGAGGTCGGCGGACAGCTCGGCGTCATCGGTTCCGGTAGCCCCGCGCAGAGTTCCGCCCCGGCTCCGGCTCCCGAACCGGCCGCCGCCGCGCCCGCCCCCGCACCGGAGCCCGAGCCGGAACCCGCCCCGGCACCACAGCCCGCCCCCGCGCCCCAGCCGGCGCCGGCCGCGGCCGCTCCGGCTCCCGCGCAGGCCCCGGCCCCGGCTTCGTCGAACGGCGCCACCCCCTACGTCACTCCGCTGGTCCGGAAACTGGCCGAGGAGAACGGCGTCGACCTGGCCTCGGTCACCGGTTCCGGTGTCGGCGGGCGGATCCGCAAACAGGATGTGCTGGCCGCCGCCGAAGCCAAGAAGGCGCCCGCCGCACCGGCCGCGGCGCCCGCCCGGTCCACCGGCGCGCCCGCCGCCGCGGCGCCGGCCGCTCCCGCGCCGAGCCCCGCGCTCGCCGCACTGCGCGGAACCACCCAGAAGGCCAACCGGATCCGGCAGATCACCGCCACCAAGACGCTGGAGTCGCTGCAGACCACCGCGCAGCTCACCCAGGTGCACGAGGCCGATGTCACCAAGATCGCCTCGCTGCGCAAGAAGGCCAAGGCCGATTTCGCCAAACGCGAAGGCGTGAACCTGACCTTCCTGCCGTTCTTCGCCAAGGCCGTGGTGGAGGCGCTCGGGGTGCACCCGAACATCAACGCCAGCTACGACGCGAACAGCAAGGAGATCACCTACCACGCGTCGGTGCACCTGGGTATCGCCGTCGACACCGAGCAGGGCCTGCTCTCGCCGGTGATCCACAACGCCAGCGATCTGTCGCTGGCGGGTCTGGCCCGGGCCATCGCCGATATCGCGAACCGGGCCCGCACCGGCGGCCTCAAACCCGACGAATTGGCCGGTGGCACCTTCACCATCACCAATATCGGCAGCCAGGGCGCCCTGTTCGACACCCCGATCCTGGTACCGCCGCAGGCCGCGATGCTGGGCACGGGCGCGATCGTGAAGCGCCCGACCGTGGTCACCGACGAATCCGGTAGCGAATTCATCGGCGTCCGGTCGATGTGCTTCCTGCCGCTGACCTACGATCACCGCCTCGTCGACGGTGCCGATGCCGGACGGTTCCTCACCACCATCCGGCACCGCCTCGAAGAGGCGGCGTTCGAGGCCGACCTGGGCCTGTAAGGGCATCCGCATGGCTGTCGTGGTCGCCGGCTCGTCCGGACTGATCGGAACCGCTCTCGTCGCGGCGCTACGCCGCGACGGGACCCAGGTGGTCCGGTTGGTCCGGCGGCCGGCCGCCGCCCCCGACGAACGCCGCTGGGATCCCGCGCGGGGTGATCTCGACCCCGCGATCCTCGACGGCGTGGACGCCGTGGTGAACCTGTGCGGCGCGGGTATCGGCGACAAACGCTGGACCGGAGCCTACAAACAGGAACTCCGGGACAGCCGGCTCACCCCGACCGATGTCCTGTCGGCCGCGGTCGCCCGCG
The DNA here is from genome assembly GCF_053589395.1 of Nocardia sp. NPDC003345. Classification (NCBI taxonomy): domain Bacteria; kingdom Bacillati; phylum Actinomycetota; class Actinomycetes; order Mycobacteriales; family Nocardiaceae; genus Nocardia; species Nocardia sp. NPDC003345. The sequence continues at coordinate 19,492 of NZ_JBSFRU010000014.1, read as the reverse complement.
CCGGGGTGCCCACGCTGGTGAACGCCAGCGGGGTGCACTACTACGGCGATACCGGTTCGCGGGCGGTCGACGAATCCGGGCCGCCCGGTACCGGTTTCCTGCCCACGCTGTGCGGCGATTGGGAGCGCGCGACCCATACCGCCCGGGACGCGGGCGCCCGGGTGGTGCTGCTGCGCAGCGCCGTGGTCCTCGCCGGGACCGGCGGAATGCTGCCCCAGCTGAAAGGCCTGTTCCTGCTGGGTCTGGGCGGCCGGCTCGGGAACGGCCGCCAATATCAGCCGTGGATCTCACTCGACGACGAGGTCGGCGCGATCCGGCACGCGCTCGACAACCCCGACGTGCGGGGACCGCTCAACGCGGTGGGTCCGGCGCCGGTGACCAACGCCGAGTTCACCCGGGCGCTGGGCCGGGCGCTGCGGCGGCCGACGCCGCTGTTCGTCCCGGGGATCGCGCTGCGCCTCGCGATCGGCGAATTCGCCGAGGAGGCCATCCTGCACAGTCCGCGCGCCCTGCCCGGTGTGCTCGAGGAGACCGGATACGAGTTCCGCCATCCCACCGTCGGCGCGGCCCTGGCCGCCGCGGTGAGCCGGTGACCGGGACTGCCGCCGCCCTCCTGATCCGCGACGGGCGGACCGGGGATCTGCCCGCGATCCTGGAGATCCACAACCGGGCGATCGCCGAGACCACCGCCATCTGGGACGACGAACCCGTCGGCCTCGACGAGCGGCTGGCCTGGTTCGCCAACCGCACCGGACACGGCCGTCCCGTGCTCGTCGCCGAGATAGACGGCGAGGTAGCCGGTTATGCCAGCTACGGGCCGTGGCGGCCCAAATCGGGATACCGCCACACGGTGGAGAACTCCGTCTACATCGCCGATCGTTTCCAGCGTCGCGGTATCGGGGCCGCCCTGCTCGGGGAACTCGTCGCCCGGGCCCGGGGCGCCGGTGATATCCACGCGATGGTCGCGGCCGTCGAATCGAGCAATACCGGCTCCATCGCCCTGCACGAGCGGTTCGGGTTCCGCACCGTCGGCGTGCTGCCCGAGGTCGGGCGCAAATTCGGCGGCTGGATGGATCTGACACTGATGCAGCTCACACTGGAGATGAGCGTAACGTCGTGATCGTGAACGACACCCGCACCGCGACCCGGTCCGCGCGTTACGACACCACCCCCGTCGACGTGCGCGATCTGGGCCTGATCGACTATCAGCAGGCCTGGGATCTGCAACGCGAACTCGCCGCCACCCGCGCCGGCGGAGACGGCCGCGACACCCTGCTGCTGCTCGAACATCCCCCCGTCTACACCGCCGGCCGCCGCACCGAGGAGGCCGACCGGCCCATCGACGGCAGCCCGGTCATCGATGTGGACCGCGGCGGCAAGATCACCTGGCACGGTCCCGGCCAGCTGGTCGGTTATCCGATCATCCGGCTCGCCGAACCGCTCGACGTGGTGGATTACGTACGCCGGCTCGAACAGGCGCTCATCCAGGCCGTCACCGATCTCGGCGTGCCCTGCGGACGCGTCCCCGGGCGATCCGGCGTCTGGCTGGCCGCCAGTGGCCTGCTGCCGGAACGCAAGATCGCCTCGATCGGTATCCGGGTGCAGCGCGGGGTCACCCTGCACGGCGTATCGCTGAACTGCAATCCCGACCTGGGCGCGTTCGGCGCCATCGTCCCGTGCGGTATCCGCGATGTCGGCTCCACCAGCCTGAGCCAGGAACTCGGCCGTGCGGTCACCGTCGCCGAGGCCCGGCCGCGGATCGCCGAACTCGTCCCGGCCGCGCTCAACGGGGAGCTGCCGGTCACCGAACACGATATTCCGCAGGCCGGCACCCCGGCAGTCGCGGACCACGCCGCCGGCACCCCGGCACGCGAACCGAAAGGTCCTCACTCATGACCTCCGCCCAGGCTCCGGCCGGCCGCAAACTGCTGCGTATCGAGGCCCGCAACGCCGAGACCCCGATCGAACGCAAACCCGGCTGGATCCGCACCCGCGCCACCATGGGCCCCGAATACACCGAACTCAAGGGTCTGGTGAAACGTGAAGGGCTGCATACGGTCTGCGAGGAGGCCGGCTGCCCGAACATCTTCGAATGCTGGGAGGACCGCGAGGCCACCTTCCTCATCGGTGGCGAGCAGTGCACCCGGCGCTGCGATTTCTGCCAGATCGATACCGGCAAACCGTCGCCGCTGGACCGCGACGAACCGCGCCGCGTGGCCGAGAGTGTGCAGGCGATGGGTCTGCGCTACTCCACCATCACCGGGGTCGCCCGCGACGATCTGGCCGACGGCGGCGCCTGGTTGTACGCCGAAACCGTGCGCGCCATCAAGAAACTCAACCCGAGCACCGGCGTCGAACTGCTCATCCCCGATTTCAACGCCAAACCCGACCAGCTGGCCGAGGTTTTCTCCTCTCGCCCGGAGGTGCTGGCCCACAACCTGGAAACGGTCCCGCGGGTGTTCAAGCGGATCCGCCCCGCCTTCCGCTACGAGCGGTCCCTCGAGGTGCTCACCGCGGCCCGCGCCGACGGCCTGGTCACCAAATCCAATCTCATCCTCGGCATGGGCGAAACCCCCGAGGAGGTCACCCAGGCCATGCGTGACCTGCACGAAGCGGGTTGCGATATTCTCACCATCACCCAGTACCTGCGCCCGTCACCGCGCCACCACCCGGTCGATCGCTGGGTGAAACCCGAAGAGTTCGTGGAGCATTCGAGGGCCGCCGAGGAGATCGGTTTCGCCGGCGTGATGGCCGGCCCCCTGGTCCGCTCCTCCTACCGCGCCGGTCGCCTCTACGCCCAGGCCATGGCCCACCACGGCCGCGCGATCCCGGAGACCATGTCCCATCTGGCCGACGAGGGCACCGCCAGCCAGGAGGCCAGCGCCGTACTGGAACGGTTCGGGTCGCGCGCCTGAGTCGCTCGCCCGAGCCCGACCGACGCTACATTCACCGGTGAATCTCACCGAGGAGCGATGGCGCCATACATTTCCGGCATGCCGAGAACCGATCCCGTGGACGATGCCGAATTGCTGGCGCGGCTGCGGGCCGGAGACGAAGCGGCGTTCGAGTTCCTGCTGGATCTGTGGTCCGGCGCAATGTTGCGTCTGGCACGCGAATTCGTGTCCACCGCGGACTCCGCGGCCGAGGTCGTGCAGGAGACCTGGCTGGCGGTCATCGCGGGCATCGACAAGTTCGAGGGGCGGTCGTCCCTGAAAACGTGGGTGTTCCGGATCCTGATCAACATCGCCAAACGTCGTGGACTCGCCGAACACCGTTCGGTCCCGTTCAGCGAGATGCTGCCCGTCGGCGATGCTGCCGGGCCGACGGTCGACCCTGCCAGGTTCCAGAGTCCGGCCGAGCCGTTCCCGCATCACTGGCGAGACCTCCCGTCGCCGTGGCCATCGCCTGAGCAGGCACTGCTCGATGGGGAGTTGCGTGGATGTGTCGCCGCGGCGGTGCAGGCGTTACCGCGTATGCAACGTATCGTCATCAGCCTGCGCGACGTGCACGGATACGGCGCGGACGAGGTGTGTTCGATGCTGGAGATCTCGTCGGCGAATCAGCGGGTGCTGCTGCACCGCGCCCGGGCATTCGTCCGGGGCAGAATCGAGGAGTACTTCGCTGCCGTCGGCGTGCGGAGTCGCGGAAAGGAGGAGCTGCCGTAATGGCGGAGATGGATTGTGGCGAATTCGTCGAAGCAGTCACCGATCACCTCGAAAGCAACCTCGACGAGGCGAACGAGCGGAGGTTCGCCGATCACCTGAGGTCTTGCGACGGCTGCGACCGGTACATCGGCCAGATGCGGGACACCATCCTGGCCCTGCGGCAGCAGCCGCGGGCTTCCCTGAGCGGCGACGCCCGGAAATCCTTGCTGGCCTCGTTCCGCTCTTCGAGATGAATTTTCCCGGCCGGCGTAACGTCTGAGGCCGGTCCCGACACTGTGTCGCCATGAACTGTCAACGAACCGTGGAGGCGACCCTGCCCACGAACGGGCGCCTCCGGGTGCGCGTATGACACACGCACCCGACCATGTCGATCTCCCGAAACGCACGACCCGCCGCGAGTGGTGGGGGCTGGCGGTATTGGCGTTGCCCTGCATCCTCTACTCGATGGACTTCACGGTCCTGCATCTGGCGGTCCCCGCCATGACGGCCGCACTGCGGCCGTCGAGTACCCAATTGCTGTGGATCATCGACAGCTACGGATTCCTGCTGGCGGGAGCGCTGATCGCGATGGGCATCCTCGGCGATCGCATCGGCCGTCGCAAGTTGCTGCTCATCGGCTCGACGGTCTTCGGATTCGTATCGATCCTTGCCGCGGTTGCGCCGACGGCCGAACTACTGATCGTCGCGCGGGCACTGCTGGGTCTGGCGGCGGCGGCGATGGCGCCGTCGACTCTCTCGCTCATTCGCAATATGTTTCTCGACCCCGAGCAGCGGCGTGTCGCCATCGGTATCTGGGTCGCCAGTTTTTCTTCCGGCGCGGCGCTCGGACTTTCGCCGCCGCCCACTCCATGCTCGGACTGTTCGTGCTGGGGTCGGTGGTGTTCCCGCTCGGACTGGCACCGGGCATCGCCTTGATCACCGATCTCATCGTCGGCAGCGCGCCACCGGAACGTGCGGGCATGGCCTCGGGACTCAGCGAAGCGGGCGCGGAGTTGGGCGGCGCGCTGGGCATCGCGTTGATCGGCAGCGCCGCCTTGTTCGCCTATAGACGGGACCTGGCACCGATCGCCGACCAGTTGCCCGACGACGTTGCCGACGCTGCCCGAGACACCATCGGTGGTGCACTCGCGATCGCACAAGACCTCGCTGAACCGGCCGGCAACGAGCTCGCGACCGCCGCCACAGCTGCCTTCAGCAACGCCTCTGTGCTCGCGTTCACCCTGTGCGCCCTCGTCTCCTTGGCGGGCTCCCTCCTCACCGTCTTCGCAGGGCGAACGGGGAAGCCGGCAACGGATATGACCGAATCGACAACAACTCCCGGCACCGAAGGCCGCGATGGCGCACCGTCTGCGACGGTCGAACCATGATGTCCTTCCCCGGAATCTATGCCACCCACCGCGTCGTCGCCGAAACAACCGATTTCGCCCGCCGGCTCGGTTGCCGGGTCATCGACCCGCACGTCTTGTCCGACGGCAGCAACGTGCTGATCCACCTGAGGCCCGCGTCTGTCGTGGCCAGAGTCGCGACCACGAGCGCCCTGATACGGCCGGGCGTTGCGGCCTGGCTGGCCCGCGACATCGATCTCGCACGCTACCTACACACCCGGGGCATGCCGGTCGCTGTGCCGGCCTGCGACCCGCCGGCCGGCCCCCATCACCACGCGGGACTGGACATCTCCTTCTGGCAATACATTCCACACGAACGCGGACGGGTACCGAGCACGGAGGAGTTGGCCCCCGCTTTGGCGGAACTCCACACCGTGCTGCGTGGATACCCGGGTGAACTGCCGGCCGACGGGCCGTTCGGGGACATCACGCGATTGGTCGACCTCCTCGACCGACAACTGTTGCTGACCGGCACCGAAGCGTCGGCACTACGCGCCGAAACCCTTGAACTCCGTGCACGATTCGCCGAATTTCCGACCCAGCCACTGCACGGTGACGCGCATCGGGGCAACGTACTGGCCACACCGAACGGTGCGGTATGGATCGACTTCGAAGACACCTGGCGCGGACCGGTCGGCTGGGACCTCGCATCCCTGGCGGACCTGGACGGCACCCACTTCGCGGTATCGGCAGCGGACGGCTACCCCGATCGCCCCGGCGATCACGAACTCGCCACGTGCATCCGGCTTCGGCAGTTGTTCGGCCTGTGCTGGCGACTACTCATGCTGCACCGATACCCCGCGGGCGAGTCGGCCGCTCGCGCCCACCTCCGGACATGGCTCGCCACGGAACGCACCCGCCTGTGACTCTCGGCCGCGACGCAAGTGAGGCGAATCACTTCACACAGGCAGGTGCCGGGCGAGCTCGGACCGATTGCTATCGTGGCCCCGCGCTCGGTTACCGCCTGTCCCCGACAGGCGGTTCGTAAGAGGGAATCCGGTGTGAATCCGGAGCTGCCCCGCAGCGGTATGTGGAAACGACCGCGGTCATCAGCACTGGGCCCGTGCCCGGGAAGCGACCGCCAGTAGGTGACGCCGGAGTCTCCGGTGCCGGGTCCGCGAGTCCGAAGACCTGCCGGCGTGACCACGCCGACGGTGTGGTCTTCGGTCGACTCCGAGGGAACGGTTGACGAGATCATGGGTCGCGGTACCGGCATGTCCACGCAGCACGACGTCCGGACGGAGCCGGTGGATACGGCCCGATGAGGGCGCCCGAATCGGCCCGGCCACCGCTGCCCGCACTGATCGCCGCGCTCACCGCCGCCCTCGCGGTGGTGTCGGTGTTCGCGCTGGCGCTCGGCACCGCGCCCATCCCCTGGCGTGACACGGTCGGGTTCCTGTGGGCCGAACTCACCGGCGGGCCGGTGGCCGCGGCCGATATCGCGAACTACCGGATCGTGGTCGAGTCACGGCTGCCCCGGGTGCTGCTGGCGGCGCTGGTCGGCGCCGGGCTCAGCGGTGTGGGCCTGCTCGTCCAGGCCATGGTCCGCAATGCCCTCGCCGATCCGTACGTGCTGGGCATTTCCTCGGGTGCTTCGGTCGGCGCCACCGCCGTCGTCCTCTTCGGCATCTTCGGAACATTGGGCGTCTACGCACTGTCGACCGCCGCGTTCGCCGGAGCGCTCGGTGCCACCGTGCTCGTCTATCTGATGGCCCGATCGGCCGCTGGGCTGGTGCCGCTGCGGCTGGTGCTCACCGGCACGGCCCTCGGTTACGGATTCTCCGCCGCGACCACGGTGCTGGTGTTCCTGGCACCGCACGGCGACGCCGCGCGGTCGGTGATGTTCTGGCTGCTGGGCAGTTTGGCGGGCGCCACCTGGCAGATGGTGCCCCTGGTCGCCGTGGTGGCGTCGCTCGGTCTGGCGGCGCTCGCGGTATGTGCCCGGCAGTTGAACGCCTTGGCGATGGGTGACGAGGTCAGTGCCGCGCTGGGTTTATCCGCCTCCCGGTTCCGGCTGCTGCTCTTCGTGATCTCCGCCGCGATGACGGGGTGTTTCGTCGCGGTGTGCGGGGCCGTCGGATTCGTCGGACTGGTGGTGCCCCATGTGGCCAGGCTGCTGGTCGGCGCCGATCACCGGCGGCTCATCGTCGTCACCCCGCTGCTGGGCGCGGTGTTCCTGGTGACCGCCGACCTGCTGGCGCGCACGCTGATCCCGCCGCAGGAGTTACCGCTGGGCGCGATCACTGCCGCGGTCGGAGTGCCGGTGTTCGTACTGCTGATGCGCCGCCGCGGCGCCCTGCTGGGGGGACGCGACTGATGCGGGTCGGGTACGAGGATGTCACGGTCGAGATCGACGGCACCCCGATCGTCGAGGCGGTCACGCTGGCCGCCGAATCCGGGCAGTTCGTCGGAATCGTGGGCCCCAACGGCAGCGGGAAGTCCACATTGCTGCGCTGCCTGTACCGGGCGCTGACGCCCACCGCGGGGCGGGTCCTGGTCGGCGGGACCGACATCGCGGCGATCGGTATGCGCGAGAACGCCCGGCAGGTGGCGGCGCTGACCCAGGACGCCACCACACCCTTCGATTTCACCGCCGCCGAGATCGTCGCGACCGGCCGCCTGCCGCATACCGCCCTGCTGCGCGGTACGGGCCGGCGGGATCGCGAGATCTGCGCGGCGGCGATGGCAACCGCCGATATCGGGTATCTCGCCGACCGCAGTTTCCTGTCCCTGTCCGGCGGGGAGCGCCAGCGGGTGCTGATCGCGCGGGCCCTGGCGCAGCAGCCGCGAGTGCTGGTCCTGGACGAACCGACCAATCACCTCGACGTGCACCACCAGTACAGCGTTCTGTCCGCCGCCCGCGGTCTGGGCATCACGGTGATCGCGGCGCTGCACGATCTCAATCTGGCCGCGCAGCACTGCGACCGGCTCTTCGTCCTGCACCGGGGCCGGCTCGTCTGCTCCGGCACTCCGCATGAGGTGATCACCGCCGAGGTGATCGGCCGCTGGTTCTCGATCGGCGGTCATATCGTCACTCATCCCCGGCTGGGTGTCCCGCAGGTGATCTTCGACGAAAAGGACTGTTAGATGCGCACTTCCCGGCCGATCGTCACGATCGCGCTCGCAATCGCCGCGCTCTTCCCAGCGGCCTGCGGGGCCGAACTCCAGGAACCCGAGGCCGCGGCGCCGGGCGATTCGGTGACGGTGACCAACTGCGGTGCCCCGCTCACCGTGGACGGAGTCCCCGAACGGGTGGTCACCAACGACACCGGTATCACCGAGATGATGTTCGCGCTCGGCCTCGCCGACCGGCTGGTGGGGTACGGCAGTTACCCCGGCAAGGACCGCGATATCGCCACCTCCCCGTGGCAGGCCGAGTTCGAGCGCACGCCCTCGCTCGGTGACGCGTTCACCCGCGAGGTCGTCCAGGCCGCCGGACCCGATTTCGTCTTCGCCGGATGGAACTACGGTTTCAAGGAGTCGACCGGCCTCACCCCCGACTGGGTACGCTCGATCGGCGCGGTCCCCTACCAGCTCACCGAGGCGTGCCGGCAACCCGGAACCGACCGGCGCGGTGTGATGGAACCACTCGACGCGCTGTACACCGACCTCACCAACCTCGGCGATATCTTCGGCGTCCGGGCGAAGGCCGACGAACTCGTCGCCGGCTACCGGGACCAGGTCGCGAAGGCCGCGGCGAGCGCCCCCGCGGGGCGGGATCCCGCGCGGGTCTTCCTGTTCGACAGCGCCACTCCCGAGCCGTTCACCTCGGGCCGCACCGCCGCCCCCTCCCAGATAATCCGGGAAGCGGGCGGCAGCAATATCTTCGACGATCTGAACAACTCCTGGACCACCACCTCGTGGGAGGCCGCGGCGCAGCGGGATCCGCAGGTGATCGTGATCGTCGACTACGGCGCGGGCCCCGAGAATTCGGTGCGCGGCAAGATCGACCAGCTGCGCCGGCAGCCGCTGATGGCGGGGACCACGGCGGTCCAGGAGGACAACATCATCGCCCTGCCCTATGCCGCGCTGGTGGAAGGTCCACGCAATCCGCAGGCGGTGGTCACGGTTGCCGAATTCCTGCGGTCCAAGGGGTACTGACCGGGCACCGATGAATCGGGCACGACCGGCGGGTCTGCACTGCTGTACGAACCCGACAGTCAGGAGCACGGATGATCATCGTCGCCGGATACCTTCTCGTCGACCCGGAAAACCGCGACGCCTATCTCGCCGGCTGCGTCACCGTGGTGGCGCAGGCCCGCTCCGCGCCCGGCTGCCTCGACTTCGCCCTCGGTGCCGACCTCACCGACCCCGCCCGGATCAATATCTTCGAACGGTGGGAGGACCAGGAGGCGGTCGAGGCGTTCCGCGGCGCGGGCACGGATGCGGAACAGAACGCGGCGATCCGCGCGGCGTCGGTGGCCGAATACGATATCGCCGCGGTCCGCTCGCTGACCTGAGCCCGCGAGTGCCCTCGCTGGTCAGAGCTTCAAGCGTTGCAGCAGGGCCGGGATCTTGGAGGCGGACATCAGTGCTTTGAACTGCCAGCTGTCGTCGCGCGGGAGGATACCGCCACGCTGAGTGACATCGAAGGCGTCGTAGAGGGTCTCCCCCTCTTCCATCAGCCCGTCGGCGTTGAAGTGGTAGCGGTCGACCGCCGGGCACTGGATGAAGCGGCCGGTGCCGTACAGGACGGGTGCGCTCTCGTCGTAGGGGTACAGGCGCAGCGGTCCGTCCCAGTGCCCGCTGCCTATGTAGCGGATCACCACGCGGACCTTCTCGTCGGGCATCACGTCCAGATACACCTGGTCGGGTAGCGGGTCGTAGCGCCAGTCCGGGATGGCGTCGAAGAAGGCGAAGTTGTATTTCACGAATTCGTCGATGCCGACGATGGTGCGCCCGAACGTGGTGACATCGGTATAGCGGATATCCGGCGCGTACAGCTCGTGGTTGAGGCTCATGTCCCGGGCCAGGAAACTCCACCAGTACTTCTTCGCCCACTCCATCAGCCAGGACAGGTCCAGGCCGAGTTTGCCGTAGTACTCGAGTTTCCGGTCGAACTGGACGAACCATTCCTCGGTGGTGGCCTGTAACTCTCGTTCGGGGACCACCCGGATGGGTACGGCGCGGTTGCCGTCGAGGAATTCGGGAGCCGGGCGCGCGAGCCGGGGGCGGCGCAGGGCTTGCTGGAACTGTTCGTCACTGAACACGGCAGGGCCTTTCGACGAGCGCGGTGCGGAAGCGATCGAGCTTCAACGTGAATCACATGATTCATGTTGAATCACCCGATGTCAATGAATGCTCGCGCCGGTGCCATGATGATCCGGTGGACTCCCCCAAGCTGTGGCGCGGCCGCACCCTCGACGATCGATCGGCGGATCGGCGCACCCAGATCCTCGACTCCGGCGCCGACCTCCTCGGCACCGGCGGAACGGCGGCGGTCACCATGCGGGAAGTGGTCCGCCGGGCCAACCTGAGCCCGCGCTACTTCTACGAGAGTTTCGACAACCGGGAAGCGCTGATCGTCGCGGTCTACGACCGTTACGAAGGCGAACTGCTCGCGCGACTGGCCGAGGCGCCCGCCACGGCCGATCTCACCGGCACCGTCCGCGCGGCGCTGCTGATATGCGCGGCCTACTTCGAGGAAGACCCGCGCCGGGCCCGGATCCTGCTCCGCGAACCGATGACGGACGACACCCTCCGGGAGCACAGCGCCCACCGCCTGCCCCTGTTCCTGCGGACCCTCGTCCCCGGGCTGGGCGCGGCGGCCGTCGCGCTGATACCGGACAGCGACGAGACCCTGGCGGTGATCGGCACCGCCCTGAGCGGCGCGCTGGTCGCGCTGTATCTGGATTGGGTCGACGGCCGGCTGCCCCTGCCCCGGGACCGGCTCGCCGATTCCGCCACCGCGATCGTCCTCGCGCTCACCGAGCCGCCCGTCGGTGAACCGGGGCGGGCCGCCGGCAGCGGGAGCCCGTAGACAGTCGGCGGGATCGGCGATCTCAGGCGGGCAGGCCCACGAGTTCCGCGCTCTGCTCCCACAGCGTGTGCGCCGCCCCCGCATCACAGGCGGCGGTCGAGGGTTCGGGCCAGGTCAGCCGGCCACCGCGCAAGGCGGCGTAGACCCGGCCCGCCGGCGGCGTCACGGCCCCGGAGGCGAGATCGGCGAGGGTGTCCCCGGCGTCGGCCCGGGTGTTGAGGGTCCGGTCGAACCGCCGGGCCGGCCGGCTCAGCACCGGTGATCCCAGCACCGACCACGCGACGCGCATCGGGAACGGCAGATCCTTGGCCAGCCCGGTGCCGAACACCTGGCCCGGACAGTAGGCCAGGGCGGTGACCCCTCTGTCCCGCATCTCTTTCCGCTCCGCTACCGCCCGCGCCATGAGCACGGCGCACAGTTTCGAGGCCGTGTACGCATGCTGTCCCGCCTTCCGCGGATGGTCGTGCAGCCCGGGGTCGCGGTCGGGGTAGGCCAATAGCGAGGCATCCGCATGACGGGGCGGTTCGAGACCGGCGCCCATCGCCGGATCGTGGGTGCCGCTCGTGGTCAGCACCACCCGGGCGCCCTCGCCGAGCGCGGGCATGAGTAGCCGCAGCAGCAGGTAGTGCGCCAGATGGTTGACGGCGAAAGTCGTCTCGAAGCCGTCGGGAGTGCGGCGAGCGGCGTCGGCGAGGACCAGACCGGCATTCAGGACCAGCGCGTCGACCGGGGTCTCGGCGATTTCCGCGCGGACCGCGGCCGCGAAATCGCGAACCGAGTCCAGCGCCGCGAGGTCCAGCGGCAGGCACAGGGAGTCGGGTTGCGGATCGGAGCGGGTCCCCAGCAGCAGACGGGTCTCCTCCGAGCATCGCAGCCGGCCGGCCGCTATGGCCCCGAACCCCGATGTTCCGCCGGTCATCACCATGGTCGACATCATGCGCCCCTCGGCATCCGTCGGATCCTCACTTCACAGCATAGACCGCCCGGTCAGGACAATGCTTCGCTTGTTTCGAGGAGGGTGATCAGACCAGCCGCAGATTCCCGAAGTAGACCTTGCCCCCGATCGCCGCCGGCTCGTCCTTACCGGTGAGCTTCCAGACTTCGCCGCCGCTGTCGTACACCTGCAGTGTTGCGCCGGCACCGAGTTGATCGTCGCCGACGAGGATCCGGCTGCCGTCCGTGCCGAGCAAGATGGCTTCGGGAACATAGCCGGGGACCACGTACTCGCCGGTGTAGGCGTCGACCACACGGCCCGAATCCGAGGTCACGATCAGGGTTCCCAGCCCTTGCAGTGGTAGTCGTTCCGGGTAGTTGGACGCGCCGAACGACTGGTTCTCCCACAGAATCGTTCCGGAGCGGGGCCCGACTCCCGCATAGGTCGTCTTGTTCTCGTCGGTCTGGATCACAGTCGGAACCGAGGTCTCCGCCCGGCCGGGGTCGGTGCTGTAGGGCCGTTCGCTCGGACGCCACCCTTTCGGCGTCTCCGCGGTCTTCACCCCGTCCCGGTCGTAGATGCCGGTGGGCGCCGAACCCTCGGCGACGACGAATCCGTCGATGAAGACATTCCAGTCGTTGTCCTCGATCTTCTCGACGGTGTCCCGGCGGAACACCTCCACGCCGTCCTCCAACCGGATCACGCGGAACTGCCACTTCGACAGCGGGTCCGCGGGATCGGGCGCGGAAGTGATCACGGCCAGGCGGACCAGATCGAAGACCTCGATCGAGTGCCGCGGTTCCGACGACGCCGCCTGCGCGTCGGCACCGGTCCACCGAATCGCCGGGAGTTCCCGGCCGTCCGCGCCGATCGAGCGCAGTGCGGGTGGTTGCGGCCGGTCCGGGGTATCGACGAAGACGAACCGGTCGCCCGCGGCGACCAACCGGTAGATATCGCCCGCGGCGGGCACAGTGGCGATGAGCCGATTCGCCGCCAGATCGATTACGACCACCGCGTCGGCCGGCACCGAGGAACCATCGAGACGGCAGGCGGCCGCCGAGCGGCTCGCGTTCACCACGCAGTCCCGGAGCCGGCGGCCCGCCGGATCCAGCTCGATCGGCCCGGCGCCGTCGCGGAGGCGGCCGGTATTCGCGTCGACGATATCGAGGTAGGCGCGGTCCGAGTAGTAGGTGCGCCCGTAGACGACGACCTCGGAATCCCCGCCCAGCGCGGTCACGGCTTCCAACTGCGAACCGGGCGGACCGGGTACCTCCTGCAGGGTCCAGACGGGGGCGTCCGGGCGCTTCTCCAGCGATGACAGAACCGGTGTCACCGGATTCCTGGGTAACTGGGCCGCCTCCGCCGCGCCCGCACTGTCGGACAATGCCCGGACACCCAGCACGGCCACGACCGTGACCGCCGCCACCGCCAGCAACGATCCGATGACCATAGGCACCCTGCGGTTACGCTGTGGCGCCGCCGGGACCCGGTATCCCGGCGGCGGGGACGGATGTACCGGGCCGTAACCGGCTTGCGGCGGGCGGACCATGGTGGCCGCATACCGGTCCGCCGTCGCCGGCACCGCCGGTCCGGCCGGCGGATATCCGTGCGGCGCCGTCGCTGCGAGCGCGTGCCCGAGCGCGCCGGCGAAATCCTTGCTGGTGGGAAACCTCTGCTCTGGGTTCTTCGCCATCGCCCGGGCGAGCACCGCGTCGACCTCCGGCGCGAGGTCCGGCCGCCGCTCCCGCACGCTGGGGACCGGCTGCTGGGCGTGGGCCATGATCACCGCGACCGGATTGGTGCCCGCGAACGGCCGTGTGCCGGTGAGGAGATGGAAAGCGGTGGCGCCCAGCGAGTACTGGTCCGAACGCGGGTCGATCGGCAGTCCCTGCATCTGCTCCGGAGAGGCATAGGCCACGGTGCCGACCGTGAGCCCGGTGCCGGTGAGATCGGAGCTCTCCGGGCCCATCCGGGCGATGCCGAAATCGGTCAGCAGGAAATGTCCCGTCCCGGCCAGCAGGATGTTCGCGGGTTTGACGTCCCGGTGCACGAGTCCGCGGGCGCCCGCGTAGTCCAGGGCGCCGGCCACCTCGGTAACCGCCCGGGTCACATCGGCCGCGGGCAACCCGCCCGGTGCGCCGGTGATCGACGCGGACAGGTCGATACCGTCGATCAACTCCAGTGCGATCCACAAGCGCCCGTCGAACTCCCCGCGATCGTGCACGCTGACGATTCCGGGATGTGACAGCGACGCGGCGAGATCGGCCTCACGTTCGAACCGGCGGCGGTAGGAATCGTCGCGGGTGAACTCCGCGGCCAGCACCTTGACCGCGTCCGAGCGGGGCAGCCGGGGGTGGCGCGCGGCGTAGACCTCGCCCATACCGCCCGCGCCCAGCAGTCGTTCGATGGTGTATCCGGCGAACGCCGCCCCCGAAGCCAATGCGGCCACTGTTCGTTCCCTCCGACAAGCCCGTAACCCGGCCACAGCGTAGCCGGGGGCACCGTCAGGGAAACACACCCGGCGAACTTTCCGGTTCCGGGCAGCGCCTCCGGATCAGGCTCCGATTTCGGAGGCGGCACGGAAATCGCTGGGCCGCAACCCGCGATGCCGTTTGAACGCCGCGCTGAAACCGAACGCGTCCGCGTAACCCACGGATTTCGCCACCTGCGCCACTGTGAGGGTGCGGTCGGCGAGCAACTCCTCCGCGTCGTCCATGCGGCATTCGGTGAGATACGCCAGCGGCGACTGCCCCATCACCTCGGAGAAACGCCGCGCGAACAGGGCCCGCGAGACCCCGGCCTCCGCGGCCAGCGACGCGACCGTCCAACCGGCGGCGGGCTTTCCGTGCATCGCCTCCAGGGCCGGCCCGACCACCGGGTCCGCCGGTCCGCGATACCAGCCGGGCGCCTCACAGTCCTGTGCCTCGAACCAGTCGCGCAGCGTGCACACCAGCCCCCAGTCGAGCAGACGGTCCATCAGTGCCTGCGCCCCGGCCGGTCGCCGCGACGCGTCGACGGCCACCGTCTCCATCCATTCGCAGACTTCCGGATCGTCGGATACCACCAGCACCGGCGGCAGCGCGCGCATGAGCCGCTCGTGGCGCCGGCCCGAGGTCCGGTAGGCGCCGACGATCAGCCGGGTCTCCCCCACCGGGTCGTTACCCCAGCGGCCGTCCTCCAGCGCGGCATCGCATTTCACGTCCGGTGCGAAACAGGCGATCTCGTATTCCTCGTGCGGCCGACCGACGGTATCGGCGGCATCGGCGAGCAGGAACGGTTCCGGCCCCCGCACGATCGCGGTATCGCCCGCTGTGATCCGCCGCCGCACCCCGTCCGGCAGCAACAGCGTTCCGCCGCCGCGCAGCACGGTGATCATGGTGAGCGGCGCCCGGTCGGCGAAGCGGATACTCCACGGCGATTCCAATACCGCGTTGGTGAGTACCGACCCGTCCGCTCGGATACCGCCCAGCAGTTTGCTCAATGGATCCACTCCATCGAGAGTAGACGAACTCCTATCAGATGTAGATGGATATCCATAGATCGTCCACGGATCGGCGTGTGAAATGACATGAGACCGCACAACCGAGCATCCGGGGAACCGGATCGAGATGGAGGCCCCCGTGTCGCACACTCCGACAGACGACGCCACGACCACCCGCACCGCCCTCGTCGTCGTCGCCCACCCGCGCCCCGATTCGCTCACCGCCCATATCGCCCGGCTGGCCACCGAGCGTCTCACCGCCGCCGGCTACCGGATCGACCTGCTCGACCTGCACGCCGAGAACTTCGACGCCCGGATGACCGCCGCCGACCTGCCCGAATGGGGTAATCGCGATAAGCCCTACTCCCCCGAGACCGAGGCTCATATGCGCCGCGTCCTCGCCGCCGACGTGATCGTCACGGTGTTCCCGGTGTACTGGATGCAGGTTCCGGCGATCCTGAAAGGGTGGATCGACCGGGTCTGGAACTACGGATTCGCCTACGGCCGCAGCAAACCCCGGCTCGCCGGGAAACAGATCCTGTGGCTCGGCCTGGCGGGTGCGGCGGACGACGACGCGGTCGTCGAACTCATGCAGCAGGCGCTGAGCACCCAGCTCGACGACGGGATCGCCTACTACTGCGGCTTCGCGCGATCGTCGGTGGGGTTGCTGCCCGGCGCCGAAGAGAAGCGGCAGCGGCTGGACGCGGCCGGAAATCTGCTCCTCGACGACGCCCTGACCGGCGCCGTCCGCGAAGCCCACTACGCGGGTCTGGAGAAGCGGGCACTGGGCTTCGTCGACGAGTTCCTCGCCGCGGACCGGGTTCCGGCCTGACCGTTCGGGCTCTCCCGGACGGCCGGCGTGAACCCGGCCGCCCGGGAACCACCGCGGTCGCCCACGGTCTCGATGTCTGTCAATCGGTATCCGTGGCGGCGAGCACGGCCAGAGCCCGCCTCTGCGGGCCGAGAGCGATCACACCGAGATCCCACGCCACCTGCTCGAACCACTCCGTGGTCGCGCTCAATTCATACCAAGCGCACTCCTGGACGCGGGCCTCGACCTCGCCCGCGGTGGCGTCCGCCGCGCATCCCGACAGTGCCGCCAGCGAACGCCACGCCGCGAGCCGCCCATAGGCCGCGTAGTGGCCGGAGTTGTAGGCGCCTCCCGACGAGGCCGCGGCGAAAAGTACGCGCCACACCGCCGCCGGCGAGGAGGCCACGACCGAGAAACCCGTCCTCGCGGTCGCGCCCGCCAGGCATCCCAATTCCAGGGTCGCGACGGCAGCCGCGACCGATCCGTGTCCGAGCGGTTCCGCGAATTCGAAGGTTCGCGCCTCGACCCGCCCGTTGGATTCCTCGACCCAGTTCGCCACCGCCGCGGTCATCGCCGCACCACGCGACGGCGTCGTGGTTTCGACGACCGGCGGGACGAGCGCACCGGCCCGGATCGGGACCTCGCTACCGGCCGCGGGGCCGAACGGCAGCGCGTAACTGCTACCGCTCGCGCTGTACGCAGGCAGATCGGGCCTGTCCTCGAACCCTGCCCGGACCAGCGGCAGCCAGGCCAGCGGATGCCCGCCGCGATGCGGTGAGGTCGCCCACGCCGCTAGCGGCCCGATGTCCGCCACCGCCGCCCCGCGCAGCAGCATCTCATGCACCAGGCAGGAGCGCAGTTCCTCCGACGCACCGCCGTGCGAACCGCCACCGGCGAACACCACGCCGAGATCCTCCAGGTCTTGCCCGGCTGCCAGCAGCGAGGCCGCATACCGATGCCGCTCACGCGCGTCCACGGCGGTGAGCAGGCGCAGCGCCTGGGCGACGTTCTCCGGCCCGGGTGTCCGGGCCAGCAGCCGCAGCAGATGATCGAAGACGCCGCGGTACTGCCATTTCCGCGTGCTGTCGGCACCGTACTCGCGCGCCAGCGCGATACCGAGATCCGCGACGAAAGCGGCCTCGCCGCGCGCGAGACAATCGTCTGCCAATTCCCGGATGCCCGTGATATCCCCCCGGTCCGCCAGCTCACCGACGATCTTCGCTATTCGCGCATCCACCCCGCCGAGCCTACGGTGGATGCGATGACCACAGCGGAAGCGTTGACCGCCGGCCCCCGCGGGCGGCGAATGCTACTGGCCTATGCGATGGGGGTCGCGCGAACACAGCCATCCGACTCGCTCGGCTCCTCGGTCTTCCTCGCCTCCTACCACCTCGAATGCGGTCGAGGAAGCGCACCGGGCTTGTTCGGGCCCGGCGCGGAAGAAGCCCGCCGGACCGTCCGCACTCCGGAGGATGTCGCACATCATCTGTCGGAGCTGCCACTCCCCGACGTGACGGACGAGTCGCTACGCTCGGCTCTCTTCGAGGCAACCGACACCGCGATGTACTGGCAGGAACCGGACGGCCACGATCTCCTCGCCGGCACCGGGCCCATACGAAGCGGCTTAAGCCGGTTCGCCGAACACATTGCCCGATCCCCGCTTTCGCGATGGTGGACAACCGCCGCCGACCCGGAGCAGTGGTCGGTGAGCTGGAGTGAGACCGGTCCGGGTTCGGACGGCTCGACCAACGCGGAACTTCTGCGCGACCACCATGACAGCACCCTCCGCGAGGAAGACCGGGCAGCACGAAAGCGGTCGGCGGACCCGTCGGTGAATTGGACCGGTAGGTGGTGGTCGGCCCCGAATGTCCGCTGTTCGACCCGACGCCTGTTCGATGGTGCCCCCGCAGGATTGTGGTTCGTCGAAGACAGCCTGGGATGGGAGCGCGCCGCGGTCCGGCGCGTGAACATCCCTACCGGCTCCCGCGTATACGAGGTCGACAGCGCGCGGGCGTGGGCCGAACTGTGCAGGCTGTCCCCGATCGAGGTCACCGCTCAGAAGCAGGACGACTGGTACCGGACGACCGGCCGCCGCGGACGATGGGTCATCCCCGACTGGGTCCGATGCTCCGAGCAGTATGCGGGTGTGCACCTCACGGTGTCGGGCTACCTGGCCGCGGCGGGCACTGCGATAGACGTCGACGCGGAGACAGCGAGCGTTATCGCGGGCTGGGCACCTGATGAAACCTATTGGCTCACCGACGCCGTCGGTTTCGAGGCGGATTCGCACAAATGGGTGCGCCACAACAGTCGCTCCGATCCGATCTGGGTCGAAGAGACGCCGCGAAGGTGACGTGCCGTGACAACCCGGGGCACCGTTACCGGATGCCCTACGTGGACCCTGCCGATACCGCATCGAGACCGACCGGTGACTAACGACGCCCCGGCCTCCGCCGATAGACCGAGCATGAATCTGAAAAGTGCTTGTGCAAAACAGGTTTCGCTTCAGGTGGGGGTGGCTGCCGCGGCGGCCGTTGCCGCGCTCGTCGGTTTCAGTAGTCCAGCGGCCGCAGTGCCGTCCGATCAGGTCACGCAGTTCAACCCCACCCTCGCCCGGGTGCCGGGGGCGGGTTGCTCGGCCATCATCAACGCCGAAACGGTCCCGCAGCCGGGGGTGGGACATCTCGGGGTGAAAGTGAACATCACCCAGGTCGGGACAGGGTGTCAGCCCTACCGGGTGGCGATCCGGTGGAAGAATCTCGACACCGGCGCCACCGGCGGCCAGTCCCACAAGGTCCTCGCCAACGGTGTCCTCGAGTACGCGCCCGGAAATGTGATCACCGGTATGGGTATGGGCCCTGGGCCGGGGCGGGTGGAGGCGACCCTGGTCGCCACCGCGGACCAGTACCCGCAGCACCCTGAGCTGGAACAGCTCTCGGGTAAGGCCTGGATCCACCTCAACAAGTAGGAAGCACACCCTGGGGCCGATTCCTCGCGCGATCGGCCCCTTGCTTTCCGTGCCGATCGACCGAAGAAGACGGCTGCAATATCCCGGTGATCATCCAGGCGGTGACGCTGCCCGAACACGGGTACAGGTGGCCGTCGACCCGCTCACATAGCGATGACCGAACGTCGAACCGGTAGGCTCACCCACCGGAGGAAGATCAAGCGCGTCACCGAAAGTAGCCCCCATGCCCGAAGACCTCGTCGCCGATCCGCAGCACCTGTCGGGGCTG
>NZ_JBSFRU010000013.1:0-42774 GCF_053589395.1 Nocardia sp. NPDC003345 | reverse complement strand
CCGCTGTACCGCCTCCGTGCGCGCAGTGACCGACACACCAGCGCGCTGTCCCGCCGGCGGTCCGGTGAACTGCCACGATGGAACCCGGCCGGGTCCCGGTGCAGGCACACCGGGACCGCGACCCGCGGCATCGAGGGAGGACAGATGGAGTCGAACGACACCGGGGACGCACCGGGCACCGATACCCGGGCGACCGGTGCCACGCTCGCGGCGAGCGGGCACCGGATCCGGATCTGGGCCGGGCCCCTGGCGGTCGTGACCCTGCTCATGTCACTGCTGGCCACCATGTATCTCGGCTATGTCGTCAACCCCGAGGAGAATTTGCACGATTTCCCGATCGCGCTGGTCAATCAGGACGACGGTGATATCCGGGACGGCACCCCGATCAATGTCGGCGACCAGATCACCGAGGGCCTGACCCAGCAGGTACCGGCGGACAAGGTCGATCTGCGGGTCACCGGTATCGCGGAGGCCCAGCGCCTGCTCGGCAACGGCGAGGTCTACGGGGCGATCGTGCTGCCCAGCGATCTGTCCAAACGGTTGTCGATCCTCGGCGCCGGCGCGGTCGTGCCCGGAGATATCGAACAGCCCGTTATCACCGTGTGGACCAATCCCCGCACCGGCACCTACGCCACCCAGATCGTGGCGCTGGTGACCCGCCAGGCCCTGACCCAGGTGAACAGTGAGGTCGGCCGGCAGCTCACCGATACGGTGAACGCCGCGCTGGCCCCGCCCCCGGGCGGTACCGCCACCGAGGTGCCCGGCGCCTCCCGGCTGCTGCTGGCCGAACCCATCCAGGTGATCACCGATCAGTACCGGCCGCTGCCGGCCGGGACCGGAAGCGGGCTGTCGGCGTTCTTCGTCACCCTGCTGGTGGTGCTGGCCGGGTTCACCGGCGCGATGATCGTGCACACCATGATCGACTCGGCGCTGGGCTTCGTCCCGACCGAATACGGCCCGTGGTTCGTGCACCGGCCCACCGCCCCGCATTCCCGGTTGCGCACCCTGCTGCTGAAATGGGGGGTGATCTCGGTGGCGGCACCGATCGTGTCCGGTGTCTTCCTGGGGATCGGGACACTCCTGGATATGCCGTTCGACCACGCGCTGGCCTTCTTCCTCTTCAGCACGCTGGCGATCATCGCCGTCGGGGTGACCGCGCTGTCGGTGCTGGCGGTTTTCGGCTCGGCGGGCATGCTGCTGAACCTGATCCTGTTCATCGTGCTGGGCCTGCCGTCGGCCGGGGCGACCATCCCGCTGGAGGCGACGCCGAAATTCATGGCGTGGCTGGCCACCTTCGAACCGATGCACCAGATCTACTTGGGAATCCGGTCGATCCTCTACTTCGACGCGCACGGCAACCCCGGGCTCTCCCGCGGGGTCGGCATGTGCCTGTTCGGGCTGGCGGTGGGCCTGATTCTGGGCGCGGCGACGACGTATTTCTACGATCGCAAGGGCCTGGAACGCCGCAACCGCTGAGTCACCGCCGCCCGGCAGAGCAAGAACGGTCGGGCGCGGCGGGCCGTCCGGCAGTCAGACTCGACGGGTGACCAGCCGACGCGACCGCCTCCGGGAACTCCTGGACGCCGTACTCGACGCGGACAACACGACCCTCGGGCAGATGGCGGCCGGCGCGTACGCCTCACCGTTCCATTTCTCCCGGCAGTTCAGCCGGGGCACCGGTGAGTCGCCCGTCGGATTGCGGCGCCGGGTGCTGCTCGAACGCGCCTGCTGGCAACTCGGCGGCGGCGCGTCTGTCACCGAGGCGGCCTTCGCGGCCGGCTACGACAGCCTGGAGGGTTTCGGCCGGGCGTTCACCCGGGCGTTCGGCCATCCACCGAGTGCGACACCGCCGCGCACCGGCCGGGCACCCCGGTGGCTGCCCGCGGTCAACGGAATCCACTTCCATCCGCCCATGTCGCTGTGGGTGGAGGGCGAACCGAAAGGACGGTCCGATATGGACCCGACAGCGCTGCTGCTGCAGCACGATCTGGACGACACCCGGCTGCTGCTGGACGCGGCGGCCGGTATTCCCGCGCAGCGGTACCGGCAGATCAGGTCCACCGGCGCGGTGGTACTACCGTGGGACGGGCCGGAGGAATCCGTCGCCGCGGTACTGCACCATCTGATCCGGAGCAAGGAGGTCTGGCTCGCCGCGATCGAGGGCGCCGATATCCCGGCGGCGGGCGGGGACGAGCCGGCCGCCCTCACCGCCCGGCTCGCCGCGGTGGGCCCGCGCTGGCTGGATACGGTGCGCGATATCGACCGCCGGGGCGGATGGGGAGATACCCTGATCGACGCGCTCTGCGATCCACCCGAGAGTTTCGTGCTGGGCAGTGTTATCGCCCATGTGATCGCGTATTCCGCCTACCGCCGCCAGCAGGTCAGGTACTGGATGCACCGCGACCTGCCCGCGGAGACGGTCGGCTGGGGCGACCCGATCATGTGGCTGCGAGACCGGGCCTGACGGTGCCCGGCTAACCCGAGGAGACCGATGCCGTCCAGGCCGCGAACGAGCGCGGGTTGCGCGTCTGCAGCATCACCCGGCCCGGACCGGTGAAATCGAAGACCAGCCCCTCGCCCGATTTCAGCGATTGCAGCGACCGGCCGGAGACCGCGCGGCGGATGGTGAACCGCATGGACAGGTCGTAGGCGACCACATGCCCGGTATCGATGGTCACCGGTTCGCCCGGCGCGAGGTCGACGATATCGATCGCGCCGAACACCCCGATCACGACCTCTCCCTGCCCGTGCGCGCGCAGGCCGAAACCACCCTCACCGCCGAAGAGATTGGCGAAACCACCCCACTGGCTCTCCACCTGCACACCGGCGGAATTGGCGATCCAGCCGCCGCGGCTGATGAAATGCGGCCGGTCCGAGGTGACCGGGAGCGCGAGCATATCGCCGGGGAGGGAGGGCGCCACATCCACCCAGCCGCCGTGGGCGGGCGCGGTGAAGGTGGAGACGAAGAACGACTCGCCCGCCAGGACCGATCGTTTCAGCCCGGCCAGGATGCCGCCCTCGGCCTTGGCCTCCAGGCTCACCCCGGCCGAATGCGCCAGCATGGCACCGGTTTCCACCCGGACCGGTTCGCCGCCGGCGAGGACACACCGCGCCACCGTCGACGACGGGTTGTGCCGCAGTTCAACTTTCATGGTCCGACACTACCGCCGCCGGAGCCTCCAGATGGTTTCACCGGCCTCCTCACACCGGGCCGGGGCCGCTATCCGCCGGCAACCGCCACGGCGATCAGTCCAGCGAACGCAGAGCATCCTCGTCGCGCGCGACGAGGGCCCGTCCGCCCGCGGTGAATACGATCGGGCGCTGGATGAGCCGCGGATACCGGACCAGCGCGTCGATCCAGCGGTCGCGGTCCGCCGCGGTCCGGCCCCAGCCGGATATTCCCATCTCCTTGGCGGCGTCCTCGGTGGTGCGGGTGATATCCCAGGGTTCGGCATCCAGCCGCGCCAGCGCCGCGCGCAGTTCGTCGGCGGTGGGCGGATCGTCCAGGTACCGGCGCACCGTATAGGCGACGCCGAGTTCGTCCAGCCGCGCCAGGGCCGCCCGGCTCTTGGTGCAGCGCGGGTTGTGCCAGATCTCGGTTTCCGGAGCACTCATAGTGCGCAGCGTAGCGGCCGGCCCCGCGCTACATATGCATCCATTCCGGCCAGACCCGCACCCACGAGGCCCGGGGTTGTGCGCACTTCCAGATGGTGACATCGCGGGTGTTACCCAGAAAGCCCAGACGGGTATCGACCCGGCCGACCGGTTCGAGGACGGCGAACTGGGCACGCAATCGGCCCTCGTCACCGCCCACGCACAGCATCGGGACCGCGGAGTCCGGCGGCGGGCCGAAATACCCGAAACCGCGGGCCGGGCTGTGGACACCGGCGAGTTCGTCGCCCGCCAGCTGGTCCAGCGCGCCCGCTTGCCAATAGCTTTCCGTGATCACCTCCACGCCCGGCCGGCCCGGTAGCACCACGGCGGCCTGGGCCGCGACCACTTCGGCGGCGAGTTCGGGCCAGCCGAACTCACCGTAGAGCCCGATCTGCATGGCCGCATCGCGCTCGCCGGCCGGTGTGGGTATATCCGCCGGTGACTGCCACGGGGTGGACCCCACAACCACCAGTATCGATACGGCGGTCAGTACGGATCCCGACCAGAGCAGCGCCCGGCGCCGCCCGCTCGAGGTGGTCCGCCGCACCGCCGCGGTGGCGGCCACCGCGCCCGCCGCGAACATCACCCCGTACATTCCGGCCACGTAGTACATCCGGCCACCCGAGACGAGGAAGATCAGCACCAGCAGCAGCGTCGTGACGCCGAGGAATCGATACGGCCGGAACGCGGTATGCCGCAGCAGCGCCCACACCCCGTAGCACAGCAGTACCGCCCCCAGCGCGCCCGCGATCGCCACCGCCAGCGGCACGAAGGCCACCGGACCGCCGACGTACTGCTGCTCCTCCCGCACGGCCGCGCCCAGGGCCAGCTGGGGCCACCCCCGGTCTGCCTGCCAGAGCAGCGAGGGCAGTGAGACCAGCAGCACACCGAGGCCGCCGACCCACAGCAGCGGGCGGCGCACCAGCTCACGCGGGCCGAATACCGCCGAACTCGCGATTACGGCCAGCCAGAAGAACGGAATCAGCCATTTGACCTGCATATCGACGGCCGTCACGGCGGCCGCCGCCAGCAGCAGGCCGTCGCGCCGGGTGCGCACCCAGCGCACCACCAACCAGGTGATCAGTACCCACAGGGCGGTGTCGACCGCGTTCGTCGAGAGATTCTTCGCCTGCAGGAGCAGGAAGGGCGAGGTCGCGTAGCCCAGCGCGGTGAGCGTCTGCGCCGCACGGCCGCCGCCGAGTTCCCGGGCGATCAGCGCGCTCACCACGATCGCCGATACCGCCAGGACGATGGCCGGCGCTCGTAGCGCTACCAGCGATCCGGGGGCGACGGTATCCATCAGCCAGGCCAGCACCGGCAGCACCGGCCCCTGATCGGCGTAACCGGACGAGAGCCGCCGGCCGGCCGCCAGGAAGTACAGCTCGTCACCGAAATACCCGTAGCGGGTCGCCGAGGCCACCAGTACGACAGCGGCGACAGCCGCGATCGAGAGCACTCGAACAGTGGCGAACGGAGGTACGCCGGGCGGGGCCGGAGTCCGGGCGGTATCGGTCGATGTGGTCACGGAAGCTCCTCGAACGATGGGTACGGCCTCGAAAATATCCGGCGCGCACCCGCATTGCCGTCCCCCTCCCGGACCATTGCGGATACCTCCACCGGCGTACCCGGATACCGTCCGAAGTCGTGCGCGAATCCTCCCGTGACAGACCGGGGGCCGCGCTTCCGGCGGAAGCGCGGCCCCTGGTTTCGTGCTGGGTACCGGAATCGGCTACAGGTACTGGCCCGTATTGGATTCGGTGTCGATCGCCCGGCTCGCGCTGGCGTTCTTGCCGGTGACCAGCGTGCGGATGTAGACGATCCGCTCGCCCTTCTTACCCGAGATACGGGCCCAGTCATCGGGATTCGTGGTGTTGGGCAGGTCCTCGTTCTCGGAGAACTCGTCCACGATCGAATCGTAGAGATGCTGGATCCGCAGACCCGGATTGCCGGTGTCGAGCACCGCCTTGATGGCGTACTTCTTGGACCGGTCCACGATGTTCTGGATCATGGCGCCGGAGTTGAAGTCCTTGAAGTACAGCACCTCCTTGTCACCGTTGGCGTAGGTGACCTCCAGGAAGCGGTTGTCCTCGCTCTCGGCGTACATCCGGTCCACCACCCGCTCGATCATCGCGCGGATGCAGGCCACCTTGTCGCCCTTGAACTCCTCCAGATCGTCGGCGTGCAGGGGCAGGAATTCGGTGAGGTACTTGGAGAAGATGTCCTGGGCCGATTCGGCGTCCGGCCGCTCGATCTTGATCTTCACGTCCAGGCGGCCGGGCCGCAGGATCGCGGGGTCGATCATGTCCTCGCGGTTGGAGGCGCCGATGACGATGACGTTCTCCAGGCCTTCCACACCGTCGATCTCGCTCAGCAGCTGCGGCACCACGGTGGTCTCCACATCCGAGGAGACACCGGAACCACGGGTCCGGAAGATCGAGTCCATCTCGTCGAAGAACACGATCACCGGGGTGCCCTCGGACGCCTTCTCCCGGGCCCGCTGGAAGATGATCCGGATATGGCGTTCGGTCTCGCCCACGAACTTGTTCAGCAGCTCGGGACCCTTGATGTTGAGGAAGTAGGACTTCGCCTCCTTGGCGTCCTCACCGCGGGCCTCGGCGATCTTCTTGGCCAGCGAGTTGGCCACCGCCTTGGCGATCAGCGTCTTACCGCAGCCGGGCGGGCCGTAGAGCAGCACGCCCTTGGGTGGACGCAGCGCGTATTCGCGGAAGAGATCCTTGTGCAGGAAGGGCAGCTCCACGGCGTCGCGGATCTGCTCGATCTGCCGGCCCAGGCCGCCGATGTCGTTGTAGCCGACATCGGGCACCTCTTCGAGCACCAGATCCTCGACCTCGGCCTTCGGGATCCGCTCGAAGGCGAATCCGGCCTTGGTGTCGACCAGCAGCGAATCCCCCGGACGCAGTTTGCGCACCGGCGAATCCGGGTCCTCCAGATCGTCGGCGTCGGCGAGTTTGACCAGCGGACCGGACAGCCACACCACGCGTTCCTCGTCGGCATGCCCCACCACCAGGGCGCGGCGACCGCCGTCGAGGACCTCGCGCAGGGTACCGATCTCCCCGATTGCGTCGAAGTTACCGGCCTCGACCACGGTCAGTGCCTCGTTCAGGCGCACGGTCTGCCCGTAGGCCAGGGTCGACGTCTCGATATTCGGCGAGCAAGTCAACCGCATCTTGCGGCCGGAGGTGAACACGTCGACGGTCTGATCCTCGTAGACACCGATCAGAATCCCGTAACCGCTGGGCGGCTGACCGAGACGGTCGACCTCCTCACGCAGCGCGACGAGTTGCTGTCGCGCCTCCTTCAGGGTATCCATCAACTTGGTGTTGCGAATGGTCAGCGAATCGATACGGGCTTCCAATTCCCGTGAGCGATCCGGTGAGTCGGCGAGTTGCCTCCGGAGTGCAGCCGCTTCGGCGCGTACTGCCTCGAGTTCTCTCCAGGCCGCCGAATCCGAATTCTCGATGGGGCTCATGTGCTGCTCCTCCCAGTCCCGGTCTATCAACGCTACCGGGCGCGACCCGTTTGCGCTGTCCGACATGATTTCGTCGTGATCACATATGCTCCGTGGTCGCGCGCTGGT
Organism: Nocardia sp. NPDC003345; assembly: GCF_053589395.1. NCBI lineage: Bacteria > Bacillati > Actinomycetota > Actinomycetes > Mycobacteriales > Nocardiaceae > Nocardia > Nocardia sp. NPDC003345. The sequence continues at coordinate 35,522 of NZ_JBSFRU010000013.1, read as the reverse complement.
CAAACCATGTTAGCGTGCCCTAACCCACATTCGGTGGGCGTTCTCACCGACTAGCCGAAAGGTTGCCAGCTATGCACCTTCCCGCACGGAGACTGCGGTTGTCCCGGGTCGCCGCGGCGACGGCCGCGACCGTTGCCCTGGCGGTGGGACTCACGGCATGCGGGTCCGACGACGCCGGCTCCCGTACCGCCGAGACCAGTGCGGTGACCGGCAGCGCCGCCCCGACGGGCGCCGCCGGGGACGGTCACGACCATGATCACGGCGAGCCCGCGGACGCGCCCACCGCGGAGAGCCTACAGGCCGGTCTGGACACCTTCGTCAACCCGGATGTCCCGGTGGACGACAAGGTGGCCCTGGTGGTCGACGGGGAACAGCGCCGCGACCTGTTCGAGCAGCTCAACGCCGCTCTGCAGACCTACCGCGGCATCACCTTCCAGGTGGCCGGCATCGAGGTCGACGGCGATACCGCCACCGCCGACACCACCATCACCAGCCCTCGCGGTTACAGCGCGCCGCCGGACGAGTTCACCTGGCAGCACGAGGACGACTCCTGGAAGCTGTCCGACGCCGACGCGTGCGTCCTGTTCGGCTTCGCCCAGATCCCCTGCAAGGCGGCATAGCGGACACATCCGGCGGGACCGTGGCACCGGCGCCCTCGCGCCGCCACGGTCCCGTCGCCGTCTCCCCGTCCGGCGGGCCTCAGCCCTTCGAGGGCCGCCGCTGGGGCTTGGGGGTCACCACACCCTCGGCGAGCCGCCGTGCGCTGACCAGGAAGGCCGTATGGCCCTGCATCCGGTGTTCCGGGCGCACCGCCAGGCCCACCACGTGCCAGCCCCGCACCATGGATTCCCAGGACCGGGGTTCGGTCCAGCACTGCTGTTCACGCAAGGCCTCCACGACTTTGGAGAGCTGCGTCACAGTCGCGACGTAGACGAGGAGAACACCGCCCGGGACCAGCGCCTTCGCGACCGCGGGCAGGGCGTCCCAGGGAGCGAGCATATCCAGCACCGCCCGGTCCACCTCCCCCTCGTAGCCGGCGACATCACCGACGGTCAGCTCCCAGTTCGCAGGTCGTTCGCCGAAGAACCGGTCCACATTGCGCACCGCGTGTTCGGCGTGATCCTCGCGGATCTCGTAGGACACCACCCGCCCCTCCGAACCCACCGCCCGCAGCAATGAGCAGGTCAGCGCACCGGAGCCCGCCCCGGCCTCGAGCACCCGCGCGCCCGGGAACATATCGCCCTCGTGCACGATCTGGGCCGCGTCCTTGGGGTAGATCACCGCCGCCCCGCGCGGCATGGACATCACGTAGTCGGTCAGCAGCGGGCGCAGGGCCAGATACGGCGTGCCGTTGTTGGAGTGCGCGAGCGTGCCCTCCTCGGCGCCGATCAGCTCGTCGTGGGAGATGGCGCCGCGGTGGGTGTGGAACTGTTTCCCGGGTTCCAGCAGCACCGTGTACAACCTGCCCTTGGCGTCGGTGAGCTGTACCCGGTCGCCGACGACGAATGGCCCGGTCCGTCTGGCCGTCATGGATCTCCGTTCCGCGATTCCGTCCACGCCCGGCCCGATGACTCCGCGCGCGGGCACCCGTGTCGGTGCCGCCGGATAGCCTGCCAGGTATGTCAGCGCCCCCGAGCACACCCCCGGCGAGTAGTGATCCCGCAGCAGCGCCGCGGCCTGCCCGCCCCGCGCTGTCCCCTTCGCGCGCAGCCGATTTCAAACAATGCCCGCTGAAGTACCGGCTCCGCACGATCGACCGGATCCCCGAACCGCCGTCGCGGCAGGCCGTACGCGGCACCGTGGTGCACGCCGTCCTGGAGGATCTGTACGCGCTGCCCGCGGCCGACCGCGATCCGGACCACGCCCTGGCGCTGGCGGGCCCGGCCTGGGACCGGGTGCTGAGCGCACAACCCGAGGCGGTGGAGGTGCTGGCCGGGGAGTCCGGTCCCGACGCCTTCCTGGAAGAGGTGCGAGCCCTGGTGCGCACGTACTACCGCCTGGAGGATCCGCGGCGCTTCGAGCCCGAATCGTGCGAGACCAGGCTCGAGGTCGAGCTGCCGGGCGGCCCGCCCCTGCGGGGTTTCGTCGACCGCATCGATGTGGCGCCCACCGGCGAACTCCGGGTGGTGGACTACAAGACCGGCCGCTCCCCCGGCCCCACCCGCGAGACCCGGGCCCTGTTCCAGCTGAAGTTCTACGCGCTGATGCTGCTGCGCACCCGCGGGGTGCTACCCGCCCAGCTGCGTTTGATCTATCTGGCCGACGCCCAGTTGCTCACCTACGCCCCCGAAGAAGACGAACTGCTCCGGTTCGAACGCACCCTCACCGCCCTCTGGGAAGCGGTCCGCACCGCCGGTGCGACCGGAGAATTTCCGCCGAATCCGGGTTGGCTGTGTGATTACTGCGCCTACAAACGACTCTGCCCGGCCTTCGACGGAACCCCGCCCCCGTACCCCGGCTGGCCCGGCGACGCGGAATCCGCCGCCGGAACCCCCGCGGAATCGGTATCGGATCGTGTTCTCGAAGCCGACCCCGCAGACGCCCTCTGAACCACTCGAGCGTGCGTTCCGCCGATCTCCGGGCACCCCGCCGGCGTCCCTTCCGTCGCGGGAGTCTCACAACTCTCCGGACGTCCGCCGGCCCACCTCGGTGGACCCGGTGTTCGGCAATGCCGTGTCAGTATCCGCTTCGAGCCGGGACGAAATTCCAGGCAGCGAGAGTCTCCCCATTCGTGCCACGAACCGAGACTGAACGGCACCGCCCCTTTTCACCGACGACCGCGGGCGATCAGCGACCACCGCATCAGCCGCACCCGACACGCCACGATCAGCGCCGACCCCCGGCCACCCCACCCCCGGGCGCCGAGTTCAGCGAGGCCCTGAAAGGGTTTCGGCCCGCGTCGCCTTTCAGCCCTCGAAGCGAGGCGGCGCAGCCGCGAGTCTCGAGGGCTGAATCGACAGTCGGCGTGGCGTCGCTTTCTGTTCATCCGAAAGACGACTGATGGAAAACTGAAGACATGGGAGCCCCCGCGACCACGGCGCCTGCCCGCACACGGCCCCGCCGGCTGCTGCGCAGTGGTGTGTGGTCGGCCTACCTGCTGGCGCTCGTGGCGGTGACCGTGGTCTTCGGCCCACCCACCGATCGCATCTACCAGGCGCTGTGGATCGTGGCCGGGATCGCGGCGTACCAGCCGGACCGGCCCTGGCGCGAGCAGGTACGCATCCTCGTCGACTGGGTTCCGCTCATCGCCGCCCTGGTGATCTACGACCACACCCGCGGGATCGCCAATACGCTCGGTATGCCGGTGCGGGTGGGCGAACTGGTATCGGTGGAGACCTGGCTCTTCAGCGGGACCGTGCCGACGGTCTGGCTACAGGACCATCTGCTCCACGACGACGGGAAGCCGTGGTGGAGCGTGCTCACCGGCCTCGTCTACATGAGCCATTTCATCGTGCCGTGGCTGATCGCGGGGATCTTCTACATCCAATCGCGGGATCGCTGGTCGAAGTACATGCGGCGGGTACTGCTGCTGTCCTATCTGGGCCTGCTGACCTATGTCCTGCTGCCCGCGGCTCCCCCGTGGTACGCCGCGAGGGTCGATGTCATCGATGCCGATATCCGGCGCGTGACCGGATTCGGCATCGGCCTGATCCCGTATGACGTGGGCGGTGACTGGCTGGCCGCCCAGAGTAATCCGGTCGCCGCCATGCCCTCGCTGCACGCGGGTTTCGCCCTGCTGGTGACCCTCGCGCTGTGGCCGCTGGCCCACCACTGGTACTGGCGGGTGCCGCTGGCGCTCTTTCCGTTCGCGATGGCCTTCACGCTGGTCTACGGGGGCGAGCACTATGTCATCGACGTCGTGCTGGGCTGGGTGTTCGTGGGCCTCACCATTCTGATCGCGACCGCGTGGGAGCGGCGGCGACGCCGCGACTCACCCGGCGGTCCCGGCACCCCCGGCGGCGAGAAGACGGGCGAGGGTTCCCCCACCGGGGGCGTCCGACAGGTCGGCCGGTGAGCCCACCCGGGTCAGCCGGCCGTCGTCGAGGAACGCGATCCGGTCCGCGCGGGTGAACTGCTCGGCCAGATCGTGGCCGATACAGACCACCGCCGCGTCCCGCGTACGGCGATAGTGGTCGAGGTGGTCCAGGATCCGCTCGGCGGTGCGCCGGTCGAGGGCTGTCGTCACCTCGTCGCACAGCAGCACCCGGGGGCGGGCCAGCAGCGCGCGGGCCAGGGCCGCCCGCTGTAGCTGGCCGCCGGACAATTCCGCGGGCCGTCGCCGGGCCTGGGTGGCGCCGATCTCCAGCTCGGCGAGCACGGTCAGCGCGGCCGCCCGCGCCTCGGCCCGGTTCATTCCCCGCAACCGGACCCCGGTCGCGGCCACCTGGTCGAGCACCGGGCGACGGGGGTCGAACGATCCCGCCGACTCCTGCCAGATGTACTGGATCGCCGCGATCCGGGGCCGGGATCGCCGCCGGAGAACCGGAAGCGATTCCGCGCCATCGGTGATCCGTCCACCGCTGGGCCGGACCAGCCCGGCCAGGCAGCGAGCCAGGGTCGTCTTACCGGCGCCCGAGACCCCCACCAGGCCCAGCCATTCTCCAGCGTGCAGATCCAGGTCGATATCCCGCAGTACCGGTACGCCGGCGCGCCGCACCGTCAGGTCGCGGACCCGCAGGATCGGGGCGGTGGCGGGCGGGGTCGACCGGCGCGGCACGGGACCGGTCGCGAGCTCCGGCCGACCCGCCGCGTCCAGGCGGCCGTCCCGCACGAACAGGGTCCGATCGGCCAGCTGCCGGACCGCGAACGCGTCATGGGTCACCAGGACGACGGCGCCGCCGCCGTCGCGCACCCCGCGCAGCCCGGCCAGTAACGCCGTGCGCGCCGGGCCGTCCAGCCCCACGGTCGGTTCGTCGACCACCAGGACATCGGGTTGCCACGCCAGGACCTGGGCCAGGGCCAGGCGGGCACGCTCACCGCCGGAGAATTCGAACGGATACCGGCGCAGGACGCGGTCCAGTTCGCGGTCGTCGATTTCGAAGGCGGCCGCCGCCAGCACCTGGGCGATACGGGCGCGGCGCCCGGCCCGGCCCGGTCGCGCACCGCGGTCGCGCCGCTGCCGGAGCGCGACCAATTCCCCGAGCGCGGCCCCGATCCGGCGAGCCGGATTCAGCGTCGACGCCGCGTACTGGGGTAGATAGCCGATCCGAACCCCGTCGGCACGCCGGATCTCGCCGGTCAGCTCGATCCCGGGACGATCCATCGCGGCCAGCGCCGCCGCGATGGTCGTCTTGCCGGCGCCGGAGGGGCCGAACAGCGCCACGACCTCACCGCCCGCGATATCCAGGTCGATCTCCCGCAGGATCACCGAATCGCCGGCCCGGGCGCCCAGCTGCCGCACCGAGATCAGCGGATCGTCGCTCACCGCCGCGCCCCTCCTCGCGCGCTGCTCGCCGCGAGCGTGCGCGGATCGGCCAGCAGATCATCGGCCAGCAGGTTGATTCCCACCACGAGCAGCACGATCAGTGTCGCGGGCAAGGCCACCGACCAGGGTGCGATCAGCAACGCGTCCTTGTTGGCGGCGACCGAGACCGCCCAGTCGGGCGCGGTGGTGTCGAAACCGAGGCCGAGGAAATTCGCCGACGCCAGGAAGTACACGGCGGCGGTGAAGCGGATCCCGAAATCCGCCGCCAGCGGCCGGGCCAGCTCCCGGACCGCGTAACGGCCGTACCGGTAGGCCCGTGTCTGCCCCTGCATCCGCAGGGCGTCCATCACCGGGCCGTGCACGACCCCGGCCGCCGCCATCCGGACGAACCGCGCGATCGGTGCCAGCAGCGCGATTCCGATCGCGCCCGCGATGGCGAGACCGGATCCCTCGGTGCGCAGCGCCGCCACCATGATGATCAGCAGCGCGGGCACGCACAGCAGCACATCGACCGGACGCATCAGCAGTTCGTCGAGCCACACCCGCGGCGCCGCCGCGGCGGCCACCCCGATCACGAACCCGGCCAGGTACGCGCCCAGCACGGTCAGCAGGCTCACCAGCAGGAAGGTCTGGCCTCCGGTGAGTGCCGCTGCCAGCACATCGCGGCCGAGCCGGTCCGCGCCGAAGGGGGACCACGGTGACGGGCCGAACGGGGTCAGTCGTTCGGCCGGAGCCGACCGGGCCACCAGCGGCCCGGCCACGGCGAAACTCAGCGGTATCGCGATCGAGACCAGGCAGATCACCCGCCGCCGGGTCATTGCTCCGGTCCTCTCGCCGCGCGGGGATTCATCCGGTCGCCCGCGATATCGATCGCGATATCGACGAGGAGGACGAACAGGGCCGTGAGGGAGACGATCGCGAGAATCACCGGATCGTCGCGGTTCCCGATGGCGCCGATCAGTTCGGAGGCGATACCGGGCATCGCGAATACGGCCTCGACGATCAGCACCCCGGAGAACAGACCGCCGGCGGTGCGCCCGAGCTCCTGGACCGCGGGCGCCAGTGCGTTGGGCGCGATATGCCGGGCCAGCAGCCGGATAGGCCCGACCCCCAGCCGCCGCGCCTGCACGATATAGGGCTGATCCACCACATCGATGACCCCGGCTCGGATCAGCCGCACCAGCGGTGCCGCGAGCCGCGCGACCGTGACGACCAGCGGCAGCACCAGATATTCGGGCCGTTCCAGCAGCGTGGCGAGGTCGGCGCCGAGAAAGGTCGCGGGCAGCAGGTCCAGCCGTACCGAGACGAACGCGACCAGCAGCACGGCGAGCACGAAATCGGGAATGGAGTCGATCCCGATCCCGATCGTCGTGATCATCCGGTCGCGCCGCGAGCCCGGGCGCAGGCCCGCCGCGAAGCCGGCCGCCAGCACCACCGGCACCAGCGCCACCAGTGTCAGCAGGGCCAGCAGGCCGGTGGTGAGGAACGGTCCCGCGATCACCGAGCCGACGCTTTCGCCACTGGCGTAGGAGGTCCCGAGGTCACCGGTCGCGGCGGCACCGATCCAGTCGAAAAATCTGGTCACCGGAGCGACATCGAGACCGAGGAGTTCGCGCGCGGTCTCGCGTTCGTCCGCGCCGAGGATGGTGTTGTTCTGGATATCGGCGGCGTCCCCGGGCAGCAGTAACGACAGCACGAATACCAGGATCAGCAGGACGAACAGCTGACCCACCCCGACCGCCAGGCGGCGCACCACCAGCCGGCCCGGCGAGCGCGGGTTCCCCGGCACCGGTGCGCTACCGGATACCGACGACGACCCGGTCGTCGCCGTACTGCCATACGACACCGGCCTCGGAGAATCCCGCCTCCCGGGCGAAATCGAGGTAATCGTGCACGGTGGGCCGGTCGTGCACCGTGTGCTCGAAACCGCCCGCGCGCACCCGGACCAGGCCCGCGAGTTCGGGCGCCCGCTCGACGGCCGCCCACCACGCGCTCCAGTCCTCGGCCGCCGCGGCGCCCGTCTGCCGGGCCCGGCGCGCCGTCAGCGTCCGGCCGAGCGCGTCGAGGCGGGGGCCGCGCGCGCCCTCGTAGAGATGGTCGCCGTTGACGAAGACACCGCCTTCCGGCAGGGCATCCGCGCAGGTCCGGATCAGGGCGCGCAGCGGCTCCCGGTTCATCCAGTGCAGCGCGGTCGTACTCACGAAGGCGTCGGGCGCCCGGTCCAGCCCGAGCGCGGCCGGCCAGCCGGGGGTCCGCAGATCCGCGGTGACCGTGCGAAAGCGCGGTGACCCGTATGCCGCCTCCGCGAGTGCCAGTAACAACGGATCGGCGTCCACGCCGACGATCCGGGCGCCCGGCAGCCGGCCCAGCAGTCGCTGCGACAGGCTGCCCGGCCCCACTCCGAGGTCGACGATCAGCGGATCGTCGCGGCCGGCCAGTTCGACGAGCACATCGCCGATCACCTCGAACCGTGTCTCACGATCGGGCATGTAGTGCTCCTGCTGCCGGTCCCAGCGGTCGATCCAGTAGCGGGCGAGCGCGGCGTCCGGGGCCGGGGTCGTCATCGCGCGCTCACACCGTCGAACCGCGCCCAGCCGTGCGAATTCGAGACCGCGGCGGGCAGCCCCCGGTACCCGGCGCGGGCCGCGCTGTTCCACGGTGTGGTGCCGAAGAACACGAAACCGCCCCGGTCGTGCAATATTTCGTGCATCGTGCGGTAGATGGCCGCCCGGTTCTCCGGCCCGGATGTCTCCTGGGCCACCGCGTACAGCCGGTCGAACTCCGGGTCCGACCATTTGGTCCGGTTCTGTGGTGCGCCGGTCAGCAGGCGGGACGCGAAATGGTTGGGGATCGGGAGCGGCCCGGACTGTCCCATCGTCAGATGCCCGGTCTTCAGGGCGTCGGTGTAATAACTGTCCTTCGATCCGAGAACCACATTCACCCGCGCCCCGCACGCGGCCGCCTGATCGGCGAACAGGCGGGCGGCCTCCACGAATCCGTAGGCCACCGCAGCGGTGAACAGGTCGAAGGTCAGATCCCGGACCCCCGCCTTGCGCAGCAGCCGGCCCGCCTCGTCGGGGTCGTATGTGTGCTGCGGCAGCTCGGCGTAGTACTGATTCCCCTTGCCGAAGACATCGTTGGACACCTCGCCCTGTCCCTCGAGGGCGACCTTCACCAATTCCTCGCGGTCGAACATCCGCATCACCGCCCGGCGCACATCCGGATTGTCGAACGGCGGGCGGTCGGTCTTCATCGCGAAGAAGTAGATACCGCTGTTCGGCGTCGACACCAGCTCGAGCCCACCGGCGCCCTGCAGGGTGCGGTACGCGGACGGAGTGAGGTTGTCGGCGTAGTCGATCTCCCCGCTACGCACGGCGTTCACCCGGGCGTCGGCCTCGGCGCTCACAATTCGCAGTTCCCCGATACCGGGTTTCCCGCCCCAGTACCGCTCATTGGCCGTCGCGACGAACCGGCGGCCGGGTTCGAAGGACCGGAAGACGAACGGCCCGGTGCCCACCGGCCGGGTGAAATCGGCCGCACCGTCCTGCACGATCTTGGTCCCGTACACCGACAGGGCGATCAGGAACTCGAACGACGGCCGCTTCAGCGCGATCTCGACGGTGCGGTCGTCGACGGCACGGCAGCTCCCCAGATCGACCTGCGCGAGCGAGGACGCGGCGATGAAGGGCCGCTTCTGGGCCGGTCCGAGCACCCGGGACAGGGTGTAGAGCACATCCCGGGAGGTGAACTTCGTACCGTCGTGCCATTGCGCGTCACGCAAGGCGATCCGCCACCGGGTCCCGTCGGCGTTGGGCTCTCCCGATTCGGCCAGCCGCGGGACCGGCGCCATCGTCTCGTCGCATTCGAAGAGTCCGTCGTAGATCGACTTCATCCGCGCCTCGTCGATGAACAGCGTGTTGACTCCCGGGTCGATCCCCTCACCCGCGCCGGACCCCTGGAAGGCCGCGGTGAAGACATCGGTGCGGACGTCCGGACCGCTCCCGCAGCCCACGGCCAGCGCCCCGGCGGCGAGTGCGCTGCCGGCCAAAAAGGATCTCCGGCTCAACAGCGGTGGCGGGATCGGCATATCGGACTCCTGTCGCGTGGGGCCGTTCACGCGACAGACATGCGAAACGCACCGCACAGCGGCGCGTTCGGCGCATCGACCAATACCCACGTGATCATGACCGTTCCAATACTTCATCCGCGGGTATCTGGCTCCGGCCCGGGGTACGGGCCACACAGTTGCGGGACAGCGCCGGATTCACACCGGGCTTCCCCACGGACGAAACAGACATTACCGAAGGACCTTCCGGTTGATCACGGCGCCCGATCCGGCAGGGCGGCAACCGGATCGAACGGGCCCCGGCGCGCCCGCCCGACCACCGGAAACCGCCGGGCCCACCCCGGCACGGCCGGCGATCCCCGACCGGCGGCGACGCCCGATCCCGGCGATGGGGCGAACACCCGGCATGTGATCCAGACCGCGATCGGGCCACGTTTGCCCCTGATCACCGGGGGTAGTTATTCAAGCGGGAGTGCTCTCGTCGTGGCCGCCCCCGGGGCCGTCCGGGAGGGGGCAGTGGACGAGCAACAGGTGGCTAGGAGAGTCGGGTGTCGGTAGTTCTCGTGCTTCAGGCACGCGGTCTCGGTGATCTGCTCACGGCGGTCCCGGCACTGCGCGCGCTGCGACGGGCGCGCCGCAACGACCATCTGGTCCTCGCCACCCCGCACCGGCTGCGTCCCATCGTCGACGTGATCGCCTCGGTGGACGAGATCCTGCCGATCGCCGATCCCCAGGGCCTGCGCTGGGACGGACCGCCGCCGAAGCTCGCCGTCAATCTGCACGGCGCGGAGGCCACCGCCATCGTCGAACTCAGCAAAACCGGCGCCGAGCGCATCCTCACCTATCGCAACACCGCCTTTCCGGAGATCCCCGGCCCCGACTGGCAGGCCGACCGCCATCCCATCGACCGCTGGTGTCATCTGCTCGAATTCGACGGGATCGGCGCCGACCGCCGCAACCTCGGCCTGGTTCCCCCGGTGGCCACCACCAACCACCGCGACAGCGTGGTGGTGCACATCGGTGCCGGGGCGGCCGCGCGGCGCTGGCCCGCCGACCGGTTCGCGGCCGTGATCCGCCATCTGCTGGTGCTCGGTCACGAGGTGGTGCTCACCGGCGACGAATGCGATCGGGACGAGGCACTCAACATCGCCGCCCGCGCGGGCCTGTCCGCCCGGCGGGTGCTGGCCGGCACCCAGAACCTCATCGAACTGTCGGCCACCGTCGCCGAGGCCTCGATGGTGCTGTGCGGCGATACCGGGGTCGCGCACCTCGCCACAGCGTTCGGGACCCGTACGGTGCAATTGTTCGGGCCCACCCCGCCGGAGCAGAGCGGCCCGCCGCGGCATCTGCTCAACCGTCACGAAGTGCTCTGGAGCGGCCACACCGGCGACCGGGACGCGGTCACGCCCGATTCCGGCCTGCTCCAGATCGGCGCGGGCGAAGTCATCGCGGCCCTGGACCGCCAGTCGCGTAGACGGCGCGGCGAGGCCACCAGCGTCACCGGCGTCTCGTATCGCCGGGTGGGCTGACCCCCGGCCGCCGGGGCTCGGGGCGCACCTGCGATCCGCGGGCCTCCGACAGCGCCGCGTTGTAGGCGGCGAGCGCACTGGGCCAGAACTGCTCCAGATAGTCGCGGGCATCGCCGAGCCCGCGCGGGTCCAGCGAGTACAGCCGGCGGTTGCCGACCGGTCGCACCATCACCAGCCGTGCTTCCCGTAGTACCCGCAGGTGCTGGGAGACCGCCGAGCTACTGATCCCCACCTGATGGGCCAGCTCTCCGACCGACCGCGGTCCCGGGGGCAACGCCTCGAAAATCGCCCGCCTGGTGGGGTCTGCCAGGGCGATCAGCGGCGCGGCTCTGTTAGCGACCACTCAACAAGTGTCACTTTCCGGCACACTCGGGTCAAACATCGTTCCGATGTCTCATTTGCGCAGCTCGACGGGCGATACCGGACATTTCGTTACCGGACGGTTATAAGCGACCTGGGCTTATGCGCGCGAGTGACGGTTGCCACATGATTGCTGACCGGGCTCGCCGGTCCCCTAGCTTGTATCTCATGCCCGTGACCCTTCCGTTACCTTTCCGCCAGCTCACGGTGCCGTCGATCGGCCGTCGTCGCGTAACGACGCAGGTTGTCGCCACCACGACCGCTGTCGCTGCCGGTTTCGGCCTCTTCGCCGCCGGTGCCGACTCCGATAACGAACAGATCACTCCGGTCGCCGCCTCCGCGTCGGCCCAGCAGGGTGCCGCACCCGAGCAGTCCGAGCAGCCGGCCACCTCCCACGACCCCGGTGCCTGGGACCCGCACGCGGCCGCCCAGCCCGTCGCATGGCCCTTCCCCGAACCGCCCCGCCAGACCACTGTCCGCCCCGTCAACGGCGTGCTGACCTCCGGCTACGGCGCCCGCTGGGGTACCGCCCACAACGGCATCGACTTCGCCGGCGATATGGGCGCCCCGATCCACTCCGTCACCGACGGTACGGTTATCGAGGCCGGGCCCGCCACCGGTTTCGGCCTGTGGGTCCGCGTCCAGCAGGACGACGGCTCGGTCGGCGTGTACGGCCATATGCAGGACATCCTGGTCGGCGTCGGGCAGCAGGTCCGCGCCGGTGACGTGATCGCCACCGTCGGCAACCGCGGCCAGTCCACCGGCCCGCACCTGCACTACGAGGTTCACCAGCCGGGTATCGGCCCCATCGACCCGCAGCCGTGGCTCGCCGCGCGTGGGCTCGATGTGAACAACTTCCCCGGCTGACCCTACCCACGACCCATACCGGCGGCCCCGGCGATACCGGGGTACCGGGCGGTGTCCGTCCCGCGGCGGGACGACTCCCCCGGCCCCGCGTTCCTACCGTCGGTCCATGCCCGCACTTTCCCCGCCCGGCGCGCCTGCTCCAACCGGCCGCCCACCCATGATCTCCGATCCGCGTCGGGTGATCGGACGCCTGCACCGGCCTTTGCTGCTCTGTTCCGCGGCAATGGCCGGTCTGGTGTTTTCCGGCCTGGTCGCGATGCTCTTCGACGACCGGCAACTGCTCGGCGAATCGGTCTGGCTCAAACCCGTGAAATTCGGGCTGGCGTTCTTTCTCTACTCGCTCACACTGGCCTGGCTGCTGTCTTTGCCGCATCGGGGCAGCCGGATCACCTGGTGGTTCGGACTCGTGTTCGCCGTCACCGGAGTCGTCGATGTGGGTTTCGTGGTCGTGCAGGCCGCACGCGGCACCTTCAGCCATTTCAATACCGAGACCGACGCCGTCAACGAGATCGGCCAGCTGGTCTTCGCTTCCGGCGTGCCCGGATTGTTCGTCGCGAATCTGGTGATCGCGGTGATCGTTTCGATACGCCCCGGAGCGGACCGGCCGATCGTCTGGGCGATCCGCGGCGGTTTGGCGCTGGCGGTGACCGCCATGGCGCTCGGATACCTCATGGGGTTCACCGGCACCCAGCTCACCCGCACCGCCGACGGCCGCCTCGTGGAGCTGGCGGCCGGTCACACGGTGGTCGACGCCGGCACCCGGCAGGCCCTGGGCGCGCCGGACGCCGGGCCCGGAATGCCGATCACGCACTGGAGCACGATCGGCGGCGATCTGCGCATCGCCCATTTCGTCGGCCTGCACGGAATCCAGGTGCTGCTGCTCGCCGCCGTCGTCCTCGCCTGGGGTGCGGCGCGGTACCCGCGGCTGCGCCCGGCCCGCACCCGCAGCCGGCTGGTCGGTGTGGTCACCCTCGGCTGGGCCGGGCTGCTGGCGATCACCTTCTGGCAGGCGATGCGCGGTCAGCCGCTGATACGTCCCGATTGGGCCACGCTGCTGGCGGTGTCCATCCTGGCCGCGGCGGTCGCGGTCCTGGCGATCGTGAGCCTGCGCACCGTACCCGGACCCGCGCGCGGCGACGGACCGGTCAGCGCAGGCGCTCCGCATCTCGTGCCAGTTCCACCAGGACCTCGCTGAGACGCGCCAATTCCGTGGTATCGGCACCCTCCTCGATCGCGATGGCGACATCCTCGGCCGCACATCGGGCGGCGAACCAGCGATCGGCCAGGGCGGTGGCCTCGGCGGCGCTGAGCACCACCGAATCAGCGGGGATACCAGTGCCCTTCACATTGTTGCGGTGTTCGTAGGCGCGCTGACGGCAGGACTGCCGGCAATAACGGCGCCGCCGACCCGCTTCCGTATCCACTATTTCCCGACCACACCACAGACACGACTGCAACCGGCGCGACATGACCCGACACCCTAATAGGCACTGTCGCATCCGCACACACCGCACACCGCGCGGAGCATTCCGGCGAACGCCGTACAATTACAAGGCTCTCCCGAACAAAGGGAACGGATCGACCCTCACGAACGTTGACAAGAACAGGGCGCACGGCCGCCACCGGCACGAATCGCTGGATTCGCACCACAGGTAACGGCTTGCACACGTGACCCGAACGGTCGGCGGAACGAACGGCCGGCAAGCGCGGACCCACGAAGTCCGCGTCGGAGAACCACAGGGGTCAACCCACCGGTTCGCACCCCGGATCGGGTTCCGGTGCCCCCGCAGTGGATACACCCGCCAGGTGTTTCCGCTCCGGCGGTAGTGGAACGGAAACGACCGAGGACCGCGAACCCGCGCGCGGCAACGCGCCACAACACAGAGAGGACCTGTACAGATGGCAGATCGCGTACTCCGGGGCAGCCGGCTCGGAGCGGTGAGCTACGAAACCGACCGCGACCATGATCTGGCACCCCGCCGGATCGCCCGGTACCGGACCGACAATGGTGAAGAGTTCGATGTCCCGTTCGCCGACGACGCCGAGATCCCGCCGACCTGGCTGTGCCGCAACGGCCAGGAGGGTGTGCTGATCGAGGGCACCACGCAGGAGGCGAAGAAGGTGAAGCCGCCGCGGACCCACTGGGACATGCTGCTGGAGCGGCGTAGCAAAGAAGAGCTCGAGGAACTGCTCAAGGAACGCCTGGAACTGCTCAAGACCCGTCGCCGGGGCTGAGTTTCCGATCACAGCGCAGAGGTCGTGGCCCGTTACGGGCCGCCACCGGTGAAAAGACCGTGCCCGCCGGGATCGTCCGGCGGGCACGGTCTTTTCTGTGACGGGTCAGCGGCTGGCGACCCGCCGGTACTGGAGCAGCGCCAGCGGGATGGCGATCGCGAGGATCGCCAGCGAGCAGCCGATCGCGTATTCGACACAGTGATCGGCCGGCCAGCCGCTGGCCGGAATGAAGGTGGGCGGAGCGCTGTTGTCGAACAGTTTCCGGCCGGTCGCGGCGACCGCGGTGATGGGATTCCATTCGGCGATGGTGGCCAGCGGGCCCGGCAGGGTTTCGGCGGAGATGAACGCCGAGGAGATGAACGACAGCGGGAACAGCCAGATCAGCCCGGCACTCTGGGCGACCTCGACATTCGGCGCGAGCAGGCCGGTGAGCGCGCCGACCCACGACATGGCGAACGCGAACAGCAGCAGCACCCCGTAGGCGAGCACCGCGTCCAGGAAACTGCCCTCGATACTCCAGCCGACCACATAGCCGCAGGCGGTCATCACCGCCAGGCTCACCATGCTCACCACGAGATCGGACAGGGTACGGCCCATCAGCACCGCCAGCCGCGACATCGGCAGCGCGCGCATCCGGTCGATGATGCCCTTCTCCAGATCACCGGCCAGGCCCACGGTGGTGAACGCCGCGCTGAAGGCGACGGTCTGCGCCATGATTCCGGCGATCAGGAATTCCCGGTATTCGCCGCCGCCCAGCGACGCCCCGAACACGTAGGCGAACAGGAATACGAACATCAGCGGCTGCACGGTGGCGGTCACCAGCAGGGTCGGCACCCGCATGATGGTGAGCAGGTTGCGGTGCGCGACGATGGCGCTGTCCCGGAAGACCCGCATCCGCGGCCGGTTCGATTTCGGGAGACGGTGCGAGGCCGGTGTGGTACCCACTTCCGTCGCCCCCTTGCCTCCGGCTTCGGCGTCCACTTGATCGACCGCGGCTTCTGCGGTGCTCACGACATGATCTCCTCGGGTGCCTCGTGGGTTTCCGGCTCGGTGTCCGGCACCGCCGGAGTGCCGGTGATGGACAGGAAAACATCGTCGAGGCTGGGGCGGTGCACCCGCGCGTCGACGACGTGCACATCGGCGTCGTCGAGCCGGCGCAGCGCCTCGACCATGGTGCGGGAGCCGTCGCCGACCACCACCGACACCTCGTCGACGCTCGCTTCGTGCGCGGCCTCGCCGATTCCGATCTCGCCGAGGATCCGCAGGGCGGTCGCCGGATCGTCGCCGGGTGTCAAAGTGACGGTGAGACGGTCGCCGCCGATGGAGGATTTCAGCTCGTCGGCCGACCCGCGGGCGATGACCCGGCCCTTGTCGATCACCGTGATCTCGTCGGCCAGCCGATCGGCCTCTTCCAGATACTGGGTGGTGAGCAGCACCGTCGTCCCGTCACGGACGAGTTCGGCGATCACCCGCCACATATCGTTGCGGGCCCGCGGATCCAGTCCGGTGGTCGGTTCGTCGAGGACGACCACGGGCGGCCGGGCCACCAGCGCCCCGGCCAGATCGAGACGACGGGTCATACCACCGGAATAGGTTCCGGCGCGGCGGTCGGCCGCCTCCTCGAGCCCGAAATCGCGCAGCAGTTCCCGGGCGCGCGCCGCCGAACTCTCCCGCGACATCCCGTAGAGCCGCGAAACCATCCGTAGATTCTCGTAACCGGTGAGATTGGCATCCACCGCGGCGTACTGGCCCGACACGCCGATCAGGCGCCGCGCCCCGGCCGGATCGTGCAGCACATCGACACCGGCGACCTGCACGGATCCGGCGTTCGGCTTCAACAGTGTGGTGACGATACGGACAGCGGTCGTCTTACCCGCGCCGTTGGGCCCGAGCAGGCCCATCACGGTACCCGCGGGTATTTCGAGATCGACCTCGTCCAGCACCCGGGTCCGGCCGTATATCTTCACCAGACCGGTGATCTGCACCGCGGGGTTCACCGAGCATTCTCCTTCGTTTCGATACCGGGTTGTGACCGCGCGGGCGCGGAGTCCTCGGCCGCACGCAGGTGTTCGAGCAGAACGGGACCGATCACGGCCAGCGATTCGGCGGTCGTCATCTCCGCGTGGGTGCACGCCAGTTCGTGCGCGCGCACCGCACCGGTGACGAACTCCCGCCAGGCGTCGGGCCGGCGGTCCGGAGCGGCCAGGTTGACCGGGTCGGTACCGGCCGCGAAGAACAGCAGATCGCCGTCGAACACCCCCGGCCGGAATCCGTTGGCCTGGACCGTCCCGTCGGCGTAGCCGGCGTACAGGCGTTCCAGATGCTCCAGGGTGAGTGCCTGGAACGGGCCGGGACGCGACCGCAGCAGTTCGGCGGCCTCGGCCAGGGTCGGTTCCGGGCCCTCGACCGCGAGTTCGCCGCCGAACTCGCCGAGGATCTCACCGATACCGGGCACTGCGTCGGCGGCGAGATCGTCGGAGAGCCGGTAGCTGTCCAGCATCCCGAGAAGCGCGACCCGCTCCCCCGCGGCCTGCAACCGGACGGCGATCTCGTGTGCGATCAGGCCCCCGAGCGACCAGCCGAGCAGATGATAGGGCCCGTGCGGCTGCACCTCCCGAATCCGGGCCACATAGTGTTCGGCGGCCTCGGTGATCGACCCGTACCCGGG
This sequence comes from Nocardia sp. NPDC003345, assembly GCF_053589395.1. Classification (NCBI taxonomy): domain Bacteria; kingdom Bacillati; phylum Actinomycetota; class Actinomycetes; order Mycobacteriales; family Nocardiaceae; genus Nocardia; species Nocardia sp. NPDC003345. Next base: position 18,372 of record NZ_JBSFRU010000013.1, on the reverse strand, counting down.
GTCGCCGGTGGCCTGCGGCGCCTGCAACCCGTAGACCGGGCGGTCGGCGGGAAGTTCGGCGAGCAGCCCGGCGTAGCACCAGGACAACCCGATCGCCGGATGGACGCAGAACAGCGGTGGCCGGCCGGAACCGGTGGCCGGGCGCAGCGGCAGCAGCGGGGCCAGGGCGAGATCCATCGCGTCGGCGGCGGTTCCGTCGCCCAGCCGCGCGGCGAGCGCGGCGGGGGTGGATTCGCCGAACAGCAGCTGCATCGGCAGGTCGAGTCCGGCTTCGCGCGCCCGCGCGACCACCTTCGTCGCGAGCAGGGAATTACCGCCGAGATCGAAGAAGCCGTCACCGGCGCCGACCCGCTCCACTTCGAGGACGTCCGCGAAGATCTCGCACAGCGCGGTTTCCAGCGGCCCGTCCGGCGCCCGGTAGCCCGCCGCCCCGCCGAACACCGGTTCGGGTAGTGCGGCGCGATCGAGTTTGCCGACCGGGTTCAGCGGCAGCCGGTCGATGATCATGATCGACTGCGGGACCATGTAATTGGGCACAAGTCCGGACAGGTGTTCGGTCAATGCGGCCGGCGTGGTCGCGGACCCGGGTTTCACATACGACACCAGCGCGGTGGCGCCCGCGGCGGTCCGGTGTCCGATGGTGAGCGAGAACTCCACCGCCGGATGCCGGCCGAGCGCGGCGTCGATCTCACCCAGTTCGATCCGGAAACCGCGGATTTTCACCTGGTGATCGGTCCGGCCGACGTATTCGATATCGCCCGGCCCGCCGTCGGCGCTGGTGCCGATCCGCACCAGATCGCCGGTCCGGTACATCCGCTCACCCGGTTTCCCGAACGGATTGGCCACGAACCGTTGCGCGGTGAGCCCCGGCCGGTCGTGGTATCCACGCGCCAGCGCGCCACCGGCCAGGAAAAGCTCGCCGGTCACCCCGAGCGGTGCGGGCCGCAGCCGGGAATCGAGCACTATGGCGGCGACACCCCGGATCGGTTCACCGATGGGTATCGGCCCGCCCGGAGTCAGCGGCGCCGACATGACCGTCACGATGGTGGTCTCGGTGGGGCCGTACACATTGTGCAGATCGCGTCCCGGCGCCCACCGGGCGACGACCTCCGCGGGCAACGCTTCGCCACCCACCAGCACATGCTGGAAATCGGTGATGCCCTCGGGATCCACGGTGGCCAGGGCCGCCGTCGTGATGAAGGCGTGCGTGATCCGCTCGGCGGTCAGCACCCGCGCCAGTTCCGCGCCGCCGACCACGCCGGGCGGGGTCAGGACCAGGGTGCCCGCACCACCCAGCGCGAACAGCAGATCCAGCATCGCGGCGTCGAAACTCGGTGTCGCGAAATGCAGCACCCGGCTGCCCGGGCGGACATCGAATCGCTGCGCCGTCTCCGCGGCGAAATTGGACAGGCCCCGGTGGGTGACGACCACGCCCTTCGGGGTTCCGGTGGACCCGGATGTGTAGACCACATAGGCCGGGTTGTCCATCCGCAGCGGCGCGGTCCGTTCGGTATCGGTGATCGGCGCGCTCGACGCGGCCAGGACCTGCTCGCGGACCTCCGGAACGTCGAGTGCCAGCCAGCGGCAGTCACCCGGCAGCAGATCGCGATATTCGGCGAGGGTGAGCCCCAGGGCCGCCCCGGAATCGGCCAGCATATGGGTGATCCGGGCCGCCGGGTAACCGGGATCCACCGGTACGAAGGCCGCGCCGGTCTTGGTCACCGCGAGCACGGTCGCCACCGATTCGATGGTGCGCGGAATGCCCAGGGCCACAAGATTTTCCGGTCCGACCCCGTGCGCCATCAGCACCCGCGCCAGCCGGTTGCTCCAGCGGTCGAGTGCGTCGTAGGTGACCTCGACACCGGCCGCGGCCAGGGCCACCGCGCGCCGGTCGACGGCGGCCGCCGCGTCGAAGACCTCCGGGAGCGTGACCGGATTATCCGGATCGGCCCGGCGCAGCGGTGCCAGCGCCGACCATTCGGCCGGTTCGAGCAGTTCGAGGTCGCCGACCGGAACGGCCGGGTCGGCGGCGATCGCGCCGAGCAGCCGGATGAGACGGCGTCCCAGCCGCGCCGCGGTCGGTTCGTCGAACAGATCGGCGGCATAGTTCACCGACAGGGTGATGCCGTCCGGTGTCCGGTCGCCGGTATGGCATTCGGTGAGGGTGAACTGGAGATCGAATTTCGCGATACCCGGGTCGATATCCAGTGCTTCGATGCTCAGGCCCGGTAGGTCCAGCGCCCGCACCGGTTCGTCGTGCACCGAGAGCATGATCTGGAACAGCGGATGGTGCGATCGCGACCGTGCCGGGTTCAGCACCTCCACCAACCGCTCGAACGGCAACTCGGCGTGCCCGAACGCGTCGAGGTCGGCGCCGCGCACGGTGTCGAGCAGATCGGTGAACCGCTCACCGGACCCGACCGGCGTCCGCAACACCAGGGTGTTGACGAACATACCGATCATCCGGTCCAGTTCCGGCCGGCCGCGCCCGGCCACCGCGGTGCCCACGGCGATATCGCCGGACCCGGTGACCCGGTGCAGCAGTACCGCCAGCGCGGCGTGCAACACCATGAAGAGACTGACGTTGTGGCGCGCGGCGAGATCCTTCAGTTCCCGATGCACATCGGCGCCGAGCCGCTCCTGCACCGTGCCGCCACGATAGGACGGCACCGGCGGTCGTGGCCGGTCGGCGGGCACCGCGAGCAATTCGGGCAGCCCGTCGAGGGCTTCACGCCAGTAGTCGAGCTGGCCGCGGATCGAGGACGCGGGATCGTCCTCGTCACCGAGCATCTCGCGCTGCCACAGGGTGTAGTCGATGTACTGCAACCGGTCGCCGTCGTCGTCCGGCTCCGCACCGAGCCGGACGGCGCGATAGGCGCCGGCCACCTCGGCCGCCAGCGGTCCCAGTGACCAGCCGTCCATCGCGATGTGATGGACGACCAGCACCAGGATGTGCTCATCGGGCGCGACGGTGAAAAGTGCCGCGCGCAGCGGTATCTCGGTGGCCAGATCGAAGCCGGGAGCGATGAACCGCGCGATGGCGCCGTGCAGATCGTCCGCTCCGGATACGGGACTGTGCACGGTGACGGCGGCCTCGGCGGCCGGGAGCACCCGCTGGACCGGTTCGCCGCCGGCCTCCGGGAACACCGTCCGCAGGGTCTCGTGCCGTTCCTGCACCCGGTGCAGCGCGGTGGTCAGGGCGGCCCGGTCGAGCGGGCCGCGCAACCGGAGCACCATCGGCACGTTGTACGCACCGCCGGCGGCCTCCGTGACATCCGAACCGCCGAAGCGCTCCAGGAACCACAGCCGCTGCTGGGCCGGGGAGAGCGGAATCCGCTCCGGACGATCGCGGCGCACCAGCGCGGGGCCGGCCGTACCGTCGGTCCCGCCGTCCAGCAGTGCCGCGAGTTCCGCGACCGTCGGCGCGGCGAACACCGTGCGGACCGCGATCCGCGCGCCGGTGGCGGCGGCCAGCCGGCCCACCAGCTGAGTGGCCAGCAGCGAGTTCCCGCCGATATCGAAGAAGCTCTCGTGCACATCGGCCACCGCGGTCCCGGCCAGTTCGCCCATCACCGACGCGACCAGGCGCTCGGTGGCGGTCTCCGGAGCGCGGCCGGTCGTGGCGGCGGGCAGCGCCCGCGGTTCGGGCAGGGCGGCGATATCGAGCTTGCCGACCGGGGTGAGCGGGATCTCGTCGAGGAAGGTGAATGCCGACGGGACCATATGCCGGGGTACGCGCTGGGCCAGATGGTCGCGCAGTTCCTCCGGTTCCGGCGCGGCACCGGGATCGGTGGCCCGGACATAGGCCACCAGCCGGTCGGCGCCGCCGATAGCGCGCACCTCGGTATGGGCGAAGTGGATCGCCGGATGCGCGGTGAGCGCGGCGGTGATCTCACCGAGCTCGATCCGGAAGCCACGGATCTTCACCTGGTTGTCGCTGCGGCCGAGATAGCGCAGATCGCCCTCGGCGGTCCAGCGCACCACATCGCCGGTGCGGTACATCCGGGCGCCGGCCGGGCCGTACGGGTCGGCCACGAATCGCGACGCCGTGAGCCCGAACCGCTGGTGATAGCCGCGGGCCAGACCCGGTCCGCCCAGGTAGAGCTCGCCGGGGACCCCGGCCGGCACCGGCCGCAACCGTTCGTCGAGCACCAGGGCCCGGGTGCCGCGGATCAGGCCACCCAATCCGGCGGGCCGGTCGACGGCCACCGGGGTCACCGAGACCACCACGGTGGTCTCGGTGGGCCCGTAGGCGTTGAACATCCGGCGGCCGGGCGCCCACCGGGCCACCAGTTCGGGGCCGAGATGCTCGCCGCCGACCATCAGCGCCTTCAACCGCGGCAGCGGCCACCGGGACCGGTCGATGGTGGCCAGCGCGGCCGGCGTGATGAAGGTGTGGGTGACCTCGGCGCGGGTCATGAGCTCGGCCAGTTCCTCACCGCCGTACACCTCGGGCGGGACGATGACCATCGCCGCACCCGCGCCGATCGCCAGCAGCAGGTCCAGGATCGCCGCGTCGAAGCTCGGTGAGGAGAAGTGCAGCGTCCGCGCGGCGGGGTGCACGGCGAGCCGGTCCCGGAACTCGTCGGCGAGATCGGCGAGCGCACCGTGGGTCGCGGTGACTCCCTTGGGGGTGCCGGTGGACCCGGAGGTGTAGATCAGATACGCGGTATCACCGATCCGCAGCGGGCGCACCCGGTCGCGGTCGGTGACCGGCTCCGGCGCCGATCCCGCGATCTCCCGGTTGCCGGCGGGCGTGTCGAGCAGGAGCCATTCGATCCCCTCGCCGCCGGCGGCGCGCAGCCGGTCGGCGTGACCGGTCCGGGTGATGCCGAAGGCGCAACCGGAGTCGGCGAGCATATGTTTCACCCGCTCCGGCGGATAGTTCGGGTCCACGGGGACGAACGCCGCGCCGGTCTTGGCGATACCGAGCATGGCGGTCACCGAATCGGCGGACCGGGTGAGCCCCAGCGCCACCTTGTCCCCGGTGCCCAGGCCGCGCCGGATCAGCGCACGTGCCAGCCGGTTTGCCCGGCGGTCCAGTTCGGCGTAGGTGAGGACGGTGTCATCGGCGTGCAGCGCGGGCCGGGCACCGTGGGCGAGCACGGCCGAACCGAAGAGCGCGGCGAGCGTGCGCGGAATACCGTGGGCGGGCCCGCGTGCCGGGCTGAGCGTGGCACGTTCGGTATCGGTGCGGGTATCGATATCGCCCACCGCAACCGCGGGATCGGCGGCGATCGCGGCGAGTACCCGGAGGAACCGGTCGGCCAGGGTCGCCATGGTCGCCTCGTCGAACAATTCGTCGGCGTAGACGAATTCGAGTTCGCCGCCGCCGAGCTCACCGGCCCGCAGTTCCAGGTCGAATTTGGCGCGGGCGATATCCAGCGGCGCCGCCGCGACGGTCAGACCCGGCAGTTCCAGCGGTGGGACCGCGGTATCGGCCACCGTGAGAGCCACCTGGAACAGCGGATGGCGGCCGGTGGCGCGCGGATCGCTGCCGAGTGCGCCCACGACCTGTTCGAAGGGAATATCGGCGTGGGCCAGCGCACCGAGTTCGGTATCGCGGTCGGCCAGCAGCAGTTCGGCGAACGGCCGGGCCGGATCCACGTCGGAGCGCAGTACCAGGGTGTTGACGAACATTCCCACCAGATCCGCGAGCCGGCGATCGGTCCGCCCGGCCACCGGGGTGCCGATGGCGATATCGCGACCACCGGTCACCGACCGCAGCAGTACCGCCAGCGCGGACCGCATCACCATGAAGGCGCTCACCCCGTGGCTGTGGGCGAGAGCCGTGAGCGCCTGCCGCACGGGTTCCGGGACGGTACGTCGCACCGTGGCCGCGGTCTGCCGCGGGTCGGCGGGACGCGGCCGGTCGTAGGGCAGCGGCAGTTCCTCCGGGAGCCCCGCCAGTCGCTCACGCCAGTATCCGAGCTGGCGCGCCGCGAGACTGCCGGGATCGGTATCGGTGCCGAGATGTTCACGCTGCCACAGCCCGAAGTCGGCGTACTGGACCTCGAGCGGTGTCCACTCGGGTGCGATCCCGGCGGCTCGCGCCCCGTAGGCGACCGCGAGGTCGCGGGTGAGCGGAGCCAGCGACCAGCCGTCGGCGGCGATATGGTGCACGACCACGCCGAGCCGGTACCGGTCCGGCCCGGTGCGCAGCAGCACGGCGCGTAGCGGGCCGCCGGCGGTGAGGTCGAATCCGGTGGTGGCGCAGGCGTTCAGCTGCGCTTCGGCCTCCTCGGGCGTGGCGTCGCGCTGTTCCACGGTGGGCAGCGCCCAGGCCGCGGGCAGGATCCGCTGTTGTGCCCCGGCCCCGTCGTCGGGGTAGACCGTCCGCAGTACCTCGTGCCGCTCCACCAGGTCGCCCAGGGCCGCCCGCAGCGCGGGCACATCCAGCGCACCCTCGATATCGAGTACGAACGCGATGTTGTACGCACTGGATTCGGGTGCGAACCGGTTCAGGAACCACAACCGCTGTTGCGGCAGCGACAGCGGCAGCCGGTCCGGCCGCGGGTCGCGGGCCGTCAGCGGCACCCGGACGGTGACCGGTGTCCGGACGAGGTGTTCGGTGAGGGTGGCCACGGTCGGCGCCTCGAACACCGTGCGCACCGGCAGATCGACGCCGAACCGCTCGTACAGCTCGCCGACCAGCCGCGTCGCCAGCAGCGAGTTACCACCCAGATCGAAGAACCCGTCCTCGGCCCCGGCGACCTCGCGCCCCAGAATCTCACCGAAGATCTCGGCGACCCGGCGTTCGGCGTCGGTCGCGGGCGGCCGGGAAGCCGCGGTGGTGGCCACGAAATCCGGTTCCGGCAGCGCTTTGCGATCGAGTTTGCCCGAGGGGGCGGTCGGGAATTCCGGCAGCCGGGTCACCGCGTCGGGAACCATGTATCCCGGCAGCCGGCCACGGACGGTGGCCCGGACCGCGGCCGGATCGATATCGGAATCCGCGACGAGATAGGCGGCCAGCCGCTGGTGTCCCCGGGTATCGGTGTGCACCACGGTCAACGCGGACCGAACCCCGGGATGGGTGCGCAGAACATGGTCGATCTCGGACAGCTCGATCCGGAAGCCCCGCAGTTTCACCTGGTCGTCGGCGCGACCGAGGAACCGGAGCCGGCCGGCCCGGTCGGCCACCACCAGATCTCCGGTCCGGTACATCCGTTCGCCGCGGCGGCCGTACGGGTTGGCCGCGAAACGGGCGGCGGTCAGGCCGTGGCGGCCGTGGTACCCGCGGGCCAGGCCCGGCCCCGAGAGGTAGAGCTCGCCGGGAGTGCCGGGCGGGACGGGGCGCAACCGGGAGTCGAGAATGAACAGCCGCATGCCGCGGACCGGATGGCCGAGCGGGACCGGGCGCCCGGAGCGCATCGGCCCGGACATGGTGGCGGCCACGGTTGCCTCGGACGGCCCGTACATATTGTGCATGCGGTACCGGGCCGACCAGGTGGCGACGAGTTCGGGCCCGCAGGCCTCGCCGCCGACCAGCACCGTCTGCAACCGGTCCAGACCGGCCGGATCGACGGTGGCGAGCGCGGCGGGGGTGACGAAGGCATGGGTGACGCGCTCGTTCCGCAGCAGATCGGCCAGTTCGGCGCCGCCGTAGATATCGGGCGGCGCGATCACCACCGTCGCGCCGCAGGCGAAACCGAGCAGCAGTTCCAGCACCGAGGCGTCGAAGCTCGGCGAGGAGAAATGCAGGGTGCGCGAGGCCGGTGTGACGCCGAACAGATAGCACTGTTCGGCGGCGAACGACGCCAGCCCGGCATGGGTCACGACCACGGCCTTCGGCGTTCCGGTGGAACCGGAGGTGTAGATCAGGTAGGCGGGGTGGGTGATGCGCAGCGGCCGGATCCGGTCCGCATCGGTGATCGGGGCGGCCGGTTGGGCGGCACACGCCGATTCGAACTCCGGCGAGCCCGGCACCAGCCAGGTCTGGACGGCCTGTTCGGGTAGCGCCGCCGGTCGGCCGGGCCCGGTGATACCCAGGCGCGCACCGGAATCGGTGAGCATATGCGCGATCCGGTCACGCGGATAGCCCGGATCGACCGGAACATAGGCGGCACCGGTTTTCGCGATCGCCCAGATCGCGGTGAGCGCGTCCAGTCCGCGCGGCAGCGCCACCGCGACCACCGACTCGGGCCCGGCGCCACGGGTGATGAGCAGCCGCGCGAGGCGGTTGGCCCGTTCGTCGAGTTCCCGGTAGGTGGTGTCGCGTCCGCGCCAGCGCACCGCGATACCGTCGGGGTCGCGGACCGCGGACCGGTGCAGCAGTTCCGGCAGGGAGACCGGCGGCTCGGCGGGACCACCCGCCAGCGGGACCAGATTGCCCTGTTCGCGCCGGTCCAGGACATCGATATCGCCGACCGGGAGCCCCGGCGCGCCCACCACCGCTTCGAGCACGGTGACGAAGCGCCGGGCGATGGCGGCGACGGTCCGTTCGTCGAAAACATCGGTGGCATAACCGAATTCGGCGCGCAGATCGCCACCGGAATTGTCGTCGTGTACTTCGAGCTGCAGATCGAACTTGGCGACGTCGTCGGCCGGCGGCAGGATTTCGGTGCGCACACCGGGCAGGTCCAGGTCCAGTTCGCCGGCGTTGTCGTAGGAGAGCATCACCTGGAACAGCGGATGCCGGGCACCCGAGCGTTCCGGGTTCACCACGTCCACCAACCGCTCGAACGGCACATCGGCGTTGGCGAACGCGTTGAGATCGGTTTCCCGGACGATATCGAGCATCCGGTCGAAATCGGCGGCCGGATCCACTTCGGTCCGCAGGACCAAGGTGTTGACGAACATGCCGACGAGTTCGTCGAGCGCGGGATCGGTGCGGCCCGCGATGGGCGTGCCGATGACGATATCGGTGCTACCGCAGATCCGGGCCAGCAGGGTGGCCAGCGCGGCATGCACCACCATGAACATGCTCGCCCCGCGCGCGGCGGCGAGTTCGGCGGCGGCCCGGCGGGTTCCGGCCGGGATGGTGAACGCGACCCGGCCCCCCTCGGTGGAGCGCCGCGCGGGACGCGGACGGTCCAGCGGGAGGTCGAGTTGATCGGGCAGGCCGGCCAGTTCGGCCCGCCAGTGGATCACCTGCCGGCTCAGCGCGCTGGCCGGGTCGGATTCCTCGCCGAGCAGTTCGCGCTGCCACAGCGCGAAATCGGCGTACTGCACCGGCAGCGGCGACCAGCCCGGCGCCCGGCCCGCGGCCCGCGCCGCGACCGCACCGGTGAGATCGCGGGCCAGCGGCGCGATCGACCAGCCGTCACCGCAGATATGGTGCAGGACCAGCACCAGGACATGGCAATCGGTATCGGTGCGGTACAGCGCGATCCGGAACGGGAACTCCGTCCGCAGATCGAAGGGCCGCGAGACGAATTCGGCGGCACGCCCGGTGACATCACCGGCGGCGATCTCGACCGGTTCCAGTGTCAGCGGCACGTCCGTCATCGGGTGGATCAGCTGCTGCGGTCCCGCGCCGAGATCCGGGAACGTCGTACGCAGGCTCTCGTGCCGCTCCAGCACATCGCGCAGGCCGGCGTCGAGTGCGCCGAGATCGAGATTGCCGTCGAGTTGGACGGCAAGGGGCATGTTGTAGGCGGCGGCGTGTTCGGCGAACCGGTTGAGGATCCACAGCCGCTGCTGGGCCGGCGACAGCGGAATCCGGTCCGGCCGGGTCATCGGCACCAGTTGCGGCGAGGCGAGATCCGGTTCGCTCACCGTGAACCGTTCGGTCAGTTCGGCGATGGTGCCGGCCTCGAACAGATCACGGATGGTCAGCGCGGTACCCAGCGCGTTGTTGATCCGCGCCACGGCACGCGCGGCGACCAGCGAATTACCGCCGAGTTCGAAGAAACCGTCCTCGATGCCGACCTCCTCGACACCCAGCAGTTCGGCGAAGATGGCGGCCAGCGCCTCTTCTACTTCCGTCCGGGGCGCCGTGCGGGTCCGGGGGCCGCCGACGACGGGCGCCGGGAGCGCGGCCCGGTCGATCTTGCCGTTGCTGTTGAGCGGCAATTCGGCCAGCACGGTCACGGTATCCGGGATCATGTACGCGGGCAGGGCCCGGGCCAGATGCGAACGCAGCGAATCGGTGTCCGGCGCGGTATCGCCCCGGGGTACCACGTACGCGGCCAGACGGTCACCGGCGGGGGTGCGCTGTGCCACGCAGACCGCGCGGGCGATCCGCGGATCGGCCAGCAGTACCGATTCGATCTCACCGAGTTCGATGCGCAGCCCGCGGATCTTCACCTGGAAGTCGGTGCGTCCCAGATAGTCCAGGACGCCCCGGCGGGCGTCCGCGGCGGCGGGCCGCCAGCGGGCCAGATCGCCGGTCCGGTACATCCGCTGTCCCGGGGTGAACGGATCGGCGACGAAGCGGTCCGCGGTGAGCGTGGCCTGGCCGAGATAGCCGCGGGCCAGCTGCACTCCGGCCAGATACAGTTCGCCGACCGCCCCCGGGGGCACGGGGCGCAGGGCGGCGTCGAGCACATAGGTGCGGGTGTTCCATACCGGCGAGCCGATCGGCACACTGTCCGGATCGGCCGGGCAGGGCCAGTAGGTGACGTCGACGGCGGCCTCGGTCGGCCCGTACAGATTGTGCAGCCGGGGTTGCGGTAGCGCGGTGTGGAAGTCGCGCACCGTCGCGGGCGGCAGCGCCTCGCCGCTGCAGAAGACCCGGCGCAGCGATACGCATCCGCCCACCTCGGTCTCGGTGACGAACACGGAGAGCATGGAGGGCACGAAATGCGCTGTGGTGACGTTCTTTTCCCTGATGAGGGCGGCCAGGTACGCGGGATCGCGGTGCCCTTCGGGCCGCGCCACCACCAGCCGGGCGCCGGTCTGCAAGGGCCAGAAGAACTCCCATACCGAGACATCGAAGGTGGCGGGGGTCTTCTGCAGCACCGTATCGTTGGCGTCCAGGCCGTACTCGTGCTGCATCCAGCGCAACCGGTTCACGATCGCCCGGTGGGTGACGCCCACGCCCTTCGGGGTGCCCGTGGATCCGGAGGTGAACAGCAGATACGCCAGGTGGTCGGGCCGCAGCGGGGTGATCCGGTCGGCGTCGGTGACCGGGGCCGGATCCAGCCGCGCGAGGTCGGCGGTGTCCACCGCCAGGCATTCGATATTCGACGGTGGTTCGAGTCCGTGACGCGCGGCCGTCAGCAGTACCACCGGCCGGGCCCGGTCCACGATCCCTTCCAGCCGTCCCACCGGATGATCCGGATCCAGCGGCAGGTACGCGGCGCCGGTTTTGACCACCGCGTACATGGCCGTCACCAGGTCGAGCCCGCGGCGCAGGCACAGCGCCACCACGCGTTCGGGACCCGCCCCCTCGGTGATGAGGAGCCGGGCCAGCCGGTTGGCCCGTTCGTCGAGTTCGCGGTAGGTGAGGGTCTCGTCCTCGAACTCCACGGCCACGGCGTCGGGGCAGCGCCGCGCGCGATCGGCGAAGATACCGGCCAGCGTGCCGGGTTCGACCACGGCTGCGGTGTCGTTCCAGGTGTCGAGCACCTGCCGGCGTTCGCCGTCGGTGAGCACGGGGATCACGCCGACGCGGGTGTCGTCGGCGGCACTCAGGAAGCGGTCGAGGAACCCGAGCAGCCGGCGGTGATGCGCGGCTATCTCGTCGTCGGTGTACAGCAGCGGATTCGCCTCGAAATCGAGGTGCATCGGCCCGCCGTCGGCGTTGTAGAGATTGACCGACAGGTCCTCGACGGGGCCGGTGGCCAGTACATGGGCCGTGACATCCAGATCGGCGAACCGCAGCGGTTTGCTGAACAGCATGATGTTGATCATCGGGCCGAAGAAACCGCGGGTGTCGCGGTCGTAGCCGCAGTCGCGGCGGATATCGTCGTGCCGGTAGCGCTGATGCCGCAGCGCGCCGGTGACCTGCCGCTCCACCGCGCGCACCACATCGGAGACCGTCGTGGACCCGTCGAATCGGATCCGCAGGGGGACGACATTGGACACCACACCCGCGGATCGGCGCAGCGGCACGGTGGTGCGCGCGGAGACCGGCAGGCTCAGCACCACATCGTTCTCCCCGGTCATCGCCCGCACGTAGCAGGCCATGGCGGCGGCGAACAGTACCGGGTTCGAGGCGTTACGCGCGGTCGCGGCGGCCGCCACGGCGGATTCGGTGGCGGCGTCCAGTGTGGCGGTCGCCAGCCGGCGGCCGGTATCGGACACGGGGGCGGCGGGGTTGGCGACCGTGGACAGGCTCACCACGTCGCCGGCACCGGCGAGCAGCTCCCGCCAGTACTCGCCATCGGTGTCGAAACGTTGCGAGTTGCGGTAGTCGATCTCGCCGCTGTAGAGATCGGCCAGGGGTGCGGCGCGCGAAACGGACGGCTCCCGGGATTCGCTGTAGGCGGTGTAGATCTCCGCGGTGCGGACCAGCGCGTTCATCGCCGCGTAGCCGTCGATGACGATATGGTGCGCCCGCGAGTACCAGATGTAGTCGCGGTCGCCGGTGCGCAGTACGGCGTTGAAGACGAGCGGGTCGTGATCGATATCGGTCGGAGTCCGGACGTCGTCCTTCATCCAGCGCAGGGCCGCGGCATGCGGATCGGGTTCGGACCGCAGATCCAGGCGCGCCCAGCCGGGCCGCGCCGCCGGATCGATCACCTGGTGCGGCACCCCGTCGACCTGCACGATCCGCTGCAATCCCACCTGGGTCTCCACCCCGAAGCGCTCGATCGCATAGAGCAGCAGCCCGGGGTCCAGCTCACCGTGGAATTCCACGTATTCCGCAATAACCAGCGGGATGTCCGGCTGGATCCGCTGCGCGTACCACATTGCTGTCTGCGCCGGCGTGAGTGGAAAAGGATCGCCCGAAACTTCTGCGGATGAATTGCTATCGACCCCGGTGGCCGACGATCTCATCAATCACTCCGTTCTACAGCTAGACACTCCCCGAACAGCCCGCGAGCGGCCGATACCGGTCGTGGGTGTGATTCACGACTGGTTATTCGGAGCGTCACCTTGAATGGATTGCAGTCGAAACCGAATGGTTACCTGGAGCCGGTGCAGCCTTCGGACCACGGTGTCCGAATTCCGGCGCGGTGTCCTGCGATGTAGCGGAATAGCGCTTCACTTCGTACCCGGCGGCCCGGGCGCTGCCTAGATCCTACGCACAAAGAGCCGGAGTGTTTACCCTCCGGCGGTGAAAAATAAACCGTCCGTTTCACCGTCCGGAAACCCGGCTCACAGCGGTACTCCGCACCGGGCCCGAGGGCGCCGGCGCGACCGTCACACCGGCCGGCGATCAGTTCCGGACGGATACCTCGACATCGCCGCCCGCGCGACGGGCGTTACGCCGGGACATCAGCGCGTATCCCACCGCACCCGCCGTCACCAGCACCGCGACCAGCTCGGGCCAGGGACCGGCGGTCGTCGCGACCGTTTTCGCGGTCCGCAACGGCACCTCGGCCACCAGTGCGGCGGGCACGAAGAGGTCGCTGCGCTGCCGGACCGTCCCGTCCGCCGCGATGATCGCGCTGACCCCCGAGGTCGCCGCCACCACCAGCGATCTGCCGTGTTCGACGGCCCGGACCCGGGACATCGCGAGCTGCTGATAGGTCATTTCGCTGTCACCGAAAGTCGCGTTGTTGGTCGGCACCGTCAGTAATTGCGCGCCGGAGCGCATGGAATCCCGGAAAGCACGATCGAAAGCTACTTCGTAGCAGGTTGCCACCCCGATTTCCGTACCCGAGGCCCGAATTGTTCCGTCACCGTGGCCCGGAACGAAGTAGCCCGCTCTGTCCGCATAGTCCGAAAAGAGCCGAAAAAATCCTCGCATCGGCAGATATTCGCCGAAAGGTTGTACTATTTTTTTGTCATGGCGCTCGCCGGGACCGTCGTCGCCGGTCCAGACCATTACGGAATTTGTGGTGGTGCGATCGCCGTTCACCAGCACCGCACCCACCAGAATCGGTGCCGAGATCCGCTGCGCCGCGCGGGTGATGACCGCCGCGGCGTCCGGGTTGCGCAAGGGATCGATATCGGAGGAGTTCTCCGGCCAGACCACGAGATCCGGGGCCGGAGACCGGCCGGCCGCCACCTCGTCGGCGAGTTGTTCGGTCCGGCGCACGTGATTGTCGAGGACGGCGCGGCGCTGGGCGTTGAAATCCAGGCCCAGCCGCGGCACGCTGCCCTGGATCGCCGCCACCGTGATGGTGCTGTCCCCCGCCAGCGGACCCGGCAGTGTGGCCCGCACGGCGAGGCCGGCCAGGGGCAGCAGCACAGCGGTGAGCGTCGCGGCTGCGACCGCCACGATCCGGCGGCGCGACCGGCCCGTGGCTTCCGCGTCGCCGCCGGCGGTCCGGAGGAATCCGAACAGGCCGAGCAGGACGGCCGCCCCGCAGGCACCGCTGAGCGCCACCACGAAACTCACCAGCGGCGCACCACCCACCGATGCCAGTGGCAGAAACCAGCCGTCCGCCTGGCCGAACGCCAGCCGCCCCCACGGGAACCCGCCGAACGGAAAACCGGATCGGCCCCATTCGGCGGCGGACCAGGCCAGCGCGACCCACAGCGGCCAGCCCGGCAGCCGGCCCACGATCCGGACCAGCACCCCGAAGAGCCCTATATATACGGCGCACGCCGTGGAGAGCGCGATCCACGGCAGCGGGCCCACATAGATCCCGGTCCATGGCAGCAGCGGCAGGAAGAAGCCGAGCCCGGCCAGGAAGCCGTACCCGAAACCCGAACGCCACCGGCCGTCCGCGCGGAGTACGAGGGTGAGCACGGCGATTCCGGCCGGTGCGAGGAACCACCACGGCCGGGGCGGGAAACTTCCGAACAGCAGCAGGCCGGAGACCAGCGCGGCCACCGCGCGCGTGACCGCCGGCCGCCGGCCGAGCAGTCGCACCACGGGGTGATGGGAGAACCGCGCGGGCCGGCCGGGCGCCGGAGCTACCGACGCGATCGGTGTCTCGGCCTCGTTCACTGGGAGATCCTGTCGTCGCGTCCCGATCGGGACCGGAGGGCGGGGTTCATACGCTGTAGAGAGTGGCGCCCCGGTGCACGGTGCGCAGGCAACGCGGCAATTCGGTGCCGGGGGTCAGTGGCGGGAGCCCGGGAACCCGCGAGCGCGGATCGGTCGACCAGCGCTGAACGGAATCGGCCGGTGCGCCGACCACGAGGTCGGCGGCGTCCCACACCGCGTAGGAAGCGGGCGCCCCGGGCGCGAGCGTCCCGGCGACACCGTCGCGCACGCCCCCTGCCCGCCACGCGCCCCGGGTCGCGGCGGCGAACGCCGCCCGCGGCGAGAGGCCGTGCCCGGCGGTGCGGTGATGTACGGCCGCCCGTATCGCCGCCCACGGATTCAGCGGGGTGACCGGCGCGTCCGAGCCGATGGCCAGCGATACCCCCGCCGAGGCCATGGCCGAGAAGGGGTTCGACGCGCTCGCTCGGTCCACACCGAGACGTTCGGCGTACATACCCTCGGCGCCGCCCCAGGCATGGTCGAAAGCCGGTTGCACGCTGGCGATCACACCCCAGGTCGCGAGGGCTTCGATCTGCGCGGAGTCGAGCAACTCCACGTGTTCCACCCGGTGCCCGCGGGCCGCGACGGCCGGGCCGCCGAGTTCGGCGGCGACCTGCCCGAATCCGGCGACCACCGCGTCCAGGGCCGCGTCCCCGATGGCGTGGAATCCGGCCTGGATCCCGGCCTCGGTGCAGGCTCGGACGTGCGCGGCGATCGCGTCGGCGTCGAGGTAGGACACCCCGGTACCGGGGTCGTCGGCATAGGGGGCGCGCAGCCAGGCGGTATGCGAACCGAGCGAACCGTCGACGAACAGATCACCGCCCAGCGCGTGCGCCCCGAGTCCGGCCAGTAGCGCTTGGACCTCCTCGGCGCTGCCGACCGCCTGCCCCCAGTAGGCGCGGACCTGCACGCCGTGCTCGAAGACGAGCAATTCCCGCAGATCGGTCTCCCCCTCGATCTCCGGTCCGGCGCATTCGTGGACGACGGCCACCCCGTGCGCGGCCGCGGCGTCCAGGGCGGTGCGGCGGGCCGCGTCGCGCTGCGCGCGGGTGAGCAGACCGCGGGCGGCGGCCCGCACCAGATGGTGGGCCCGCGCGCGGACCGGTTCCCCGGCCCGGTAGCCGGACGTGGCGGTCAGCTCCGGTACCGAGTCGAGCAGGGCGCTGGAGCCGACCGCCGAATGCGCGTCCACCCGGGCCAGATACACCACCCGCCCGGCTCCGGCCGCGTTATCTATTTCCTCGACCGTCGGCGGGCGACGCTGCGGCCAGCGGGTTTCATCCCAGCCGTCGGCCAGGATCGCGCCGTCGGGGTGGTCGGCGGCGAATCGCGCCAGTAGTTCCAGGCAGTGCGGCAGCGAACGGGCCCCGGACAGGTCCAGGCCCATCCGCTGCAGGCCGTAGGCGGTGGTGTGCAGATGCGGTTCCACGAACGCCGGGGTCACGAACGCGCCGTCGAGGTCGCGGACCTCGGCGTCGGGGTGCAGCGCCCGCCCCACATGATCGGCGCCGAGCCAGACCACCACGCCGTCGGTGATCGCCATGGCGGTGGCGTCGGGCGCCGCCGCACTGTAGATCCGACCTCCGACCAGCAGCTGCGTACTCACGGGGATCCAGTCTGCCGCACCGCCGCGGCGACCGTGCGGCCGGTGGGGCGCACTACCGCCGGATCGCCTCCCGCGCGATCGCGAATTACCCTGCCAGCATGACCAATGCTCCCGGTGCGGTCGGTTCCGCCGATTACGTCCTGCTCACCACGTTCCGGAAGGACGGCACTCCGGTGGCCACACCGCTGTGGGTGGTGGCCGAGGAAGGCAAGGTGTACGTCTGGACCGTCACCGACTCCTGGAAGGTGAAGCGGCTGCGTCGCAATCCCGAAGTGACCATGCAGCCCTGCGATTACCGTGGCAATCCGCGCGGCGAGGTCGTCCGCGGTACCGGCCGGATCCTCGACGAATCCGGCAGCGAGCACGTCCGCACACTGATCCGGCGCAAGTACCGGCTGGCCGGGCCGCTGATCGTCTGGGGCAGCACTCTGCGCCGGGGGAAGTCCGGCACCGTGGGCGTCGAACTCACCCCGGCCGAGTCCGCCTAGCCGGCGGCCTGTCTCAGCTCTCCGGCGCGCCCAGCCATTCGGCCAGTTCGTCGGCGGCGCCGAGTTCACCGGCGAGAGCGGCGCGTTCGTCCGCGGTCAGCGCCAGGGCGCGCAGATCCGCGCGGCGTTCGTCCGCTTTCTCCGGATTCTCCAGCGCCACGGCCAGTTCCGCCAGCGCCGCATGGGCCCGGGCCAGCTCCGATCGGCTCGCTTCGGCGCCGTAGCGGTGCAGGCCCGCTTCGATCGCGCGCTCCGCCGCCCGGTGGTCGGTTTTGAAATCACGCAGGATCCGGGCGTTGTCCAGGACCCGAGCCAGACCCGTCAGCTCCTCGGAGCCGCCGTATTCGAGATCCTCCGGTTCGCTCTTCTCTATATAGGTGATCCAGTTGCCATCCGGGTCGATCAGGCTGAACCGGGTCTGTCCCGGCCGGAACCGGGTGATGCGGCCGCAGCCCTTGGCCGGGATGGCGCCGAAGCGCTTCCGCAGCCCGAGGGTGAACGCCCGGTGCCGGGCGGCGATATCGTCCACCAGCACCAAGCAGCCCGCCACCCCCTCTTTGCTCTCCTCCCCCTGCGGATCGGTGAAGTTGAGATCACAACCGTGGGCTTTGATCGCACCGTAGACGTAGGGCTTGGTCTGCCGGTAGGTGATCTCGTAACCCAGCGCCTCGTAGAAATCGAGCGTGACGTCCAGATCGCGTGACGGCAGGACGGGGACCGCGATATCGCCCATGAGAACCCTCTCGATAATCAAATTTGACTACAGAACGGTAGGCGGCGCGGATCCAGGAAGTCAAATTTGAGTACCGTACTGTTCCGGGGAGCGAGGACAAGGAGCGTGGATGTCGGCGGTACGGCTACTGGTACTGGGGGTGACGCGGCGGCAGCAGCCGACACACGGCTACGCGGTGCGCCGCGAACTGCTCTCGTGGCGAGCCAATACCTGGACCAATGTGCAGCCGGGGTCGATCTATCACGCCATCAAGCAGCTCACCCAGGAGGGCAAACTGCGCACGCTGGGCTCCGAGGGCGGCGACCGCGGTCCGGGCCGGACCCTGTTCGAACTGACCCCGGCGGGCGAAGCGGAATTCCGGGAGCGGATGGATACGGCGCTGACCAGTGTGGATATGGAAGAACTCGGCGCCGGGATCGCTTTCATGGACGCACTGCCCCGCGCGGAGGTGATCGCGAGATTGACCGAGCAGCGCGCACGCAGCGGCCGGATCCGCGACGAACTGCTCGGCATGATCGGCGACTTCCCGGGCCGCTACGAGACCCCGCACGCCACC
>NZ_JBSFRU010000012.1:0-42929 GCF_053589395.1 Nocardia sp. NPDC003345 | reverse complement strand
AAGAACCGGGTTAATAGGGCCCCACCCTCGAGGCGCGGAGCGCCTCCAAAATTACAGCCCCACCCTTCGCGGAGGGGCCGCTCCATTCAACACAGCAACCTCGCAGGTTTTCTGGAGGGTGGACCCAGCGGACGGGCCGAGTCTGGTGGCCATGACCCAGACCGTGACCGCCGCCGGACCGGTGGAATACGCGGACGCCGCCTCGCCGCCACCTGTGCTCGATGTGGTTGTCCCCGTCTACAACGAAGAGACCGATCTCGGCGTATGTGTGCGCCGGCTTCATTCCTATCTCGGAGACGGGTTCCCGTTCCCTGCCC
The DNA here is from genome assembly GCF_053589395.1 of Nocardia sp. NPDC003345. Taxonomy (NCBI): domain Bacteria; kingdom Bacillati; phylum Actinomycetota; class Actinomycetes; order Mycobacteriales; family Nocardiaceae; genus Nocardia; species Nocardia sp. NPDC003345. Next base: position 42,612 of record NZ_JBSFRU010000012.1, on the reverse strand, counting down.
GGATCACCGTCGCCGATAACGCCAGCACCGATGCCACCCTCGCGGTCGCCGAGCTGCTGGCTGCCGAACTGGACGGCGTCCGGGTGGTGCATCTGGACGCCAAGGGCCGGGGCCGGGCGTTGCGGACGGCGTGGCTGGAGTCGGACGCGCAGGTTGTCGCGTATATGGATGTCGACCTGTCCACTGATCTCGATGCGCTGCTTCCGCTGATCGCGCCGCTGGTTTCGGGCCATTCGGATCTGGCGATCGGTTCCCGGCTCAACGCCGCTTCGCGGGTGGTGCGGGGGCCGAAGCGTGAGTTCATCTCGCGCTCCTACAACCTGCTGTTGAAGGCGTCGCTGCGGGCGGGTTTCTCCGATGCCCAGTGCGGATTCAAGGCGGTCCGCACCGAGGTGGCGCGTAAGCTGCTGCCGCTGGTGCAGGACGGGGAGTGGTTCTTCGATACCGAACTGCTGGTGATCGCCGAGCGCGCGGGTCTGCGGATCCACGAGGTGCCGGTGGATTGGATCGACGACCCGGACAGCCGGGTCGATATCGTCGATACCGCCCGTAAGGATCTGCGTGGTATCTGGCGGCTGGGCCGGGCGCTGGCCACGGGTGCGCTGCCGTTGGCCGAGATCAGGCACGCGGTGGGCCGGGAACCGCTGGTGCCGGGGGTGCCGCTCGGGATGGTGGGTCAGCTGATCCGGTTCGCGGCTGTCGGTGTCGCTTCCACCCTCGCCTACATGCTGCTGTATGTGCTGATGCAGCCGTGGGCCGGGGCGCAGATCGCGAATTTCGGCGCGCTGTTGATCACGGCGGTCGCCAATACCGCCGCGAACCGCGCCTTCACATTCGGGGTGCGCGGGCAGCGGGATATGGCCTCGCACCATTTCCAGGGGTTGCTGATCTTCGGTTTCGGATTGCTGGTCACCAGCGGTTCGCTGTTCGCACTGCATCGCTGGGCGCCGGGCGCCCCGGTGCAACTCGAACTGTTCGTCCTGGTTGTGGCCAACCTGATCGCCACCCTGATGCGGTTCGTGGGACTGCGCTGGGTGTTCCGGGAGGCCGGCCGCCCCGCCATCGACACCGAGGAGCTCACCCGATGACGACCCTTGTCGAGAATCCGCCTTCCGCCACACCGGCACCTGCTGCCGGCTCCCGCCCGGGGCGGCCGCGCTGGGAGTTTCCGGCGCTGGCGGCGCTGCTGCTGGCCACGGCGCTCTCCTACCTCTACAACCTGAGCGCCAACGGCTGGGCGAACTCGTTCTATTCGGCTGCGGTGCAGGCGGGTTCGGTGTCGTGGAAGGCGTTCTTCTTCGGTTCCTCCGATGCCGCGAACTCGATCACCGTGGACAAACCGCCCGCCTCGCTGTGGGTGATGGAATTGTCGGTGCGGGTGTTCGGGCTGAGTAGCTGGAGCATGCTGGTTCCGCAGGTGCTGCTGGGTATCGCCACGGTGGCGCTGGTGTGGGCGACGGTGCGGCGCTCGTTCGGACCCGCCGCGGGTCTCCTGGCCGGTCTGGTACTGGCCGTGACACCGGTTTTCGCGCTGATGTTCCGTTTCAACAATCCCGACGCGCTGCTGGTGCTGCTGATGGTCGCCGCGGTGTGGGCGATGATGCGGGCGCTCGACGACGGCCGCTGGCGCTGGCTGGTGCTCACCGGAGCCTGTATCGGCTTCGGGTTCCTGGCCAAGCAGTTGCAGGTGATGCTCGTCGTGCCGGTGCTGGCCCTGGTGTACCTGTTCGCGGGCCCACCGAAATTGGGTAAACGGATCGCGCAACTGTTCGCGGCGGGGGCCGCGATGGTGGCGGCGGCGGGTTGGTGGCTGCTGGCGGTGGAACTGTGGCCTGCCGATTCCCGCCCGTATATCGGTGGTTCGCAGAACAACTCGATCATCGAACTGACGTTGGGCTATAACGGCCTCGGCCGGTTGAACGGTAACGAGACCGGCAGTGTCGGGCCGGGCGGGGAACTGCCGCCGGGCGGTAACGGTATGTGGGGACAGACCGGGATCACCCGGATGTTCGATCAGATGCAGGGCGGGCAGATCGCCTGGCTGATTCCCGCCGCGCTGGTCGCGCTGGTCGCCGGACTACTGCTGCGCGGCCGGGCGGCCCGTACCGACGGTGCCCGGGCGCAGGTGCTGCTGTGGGGTGGCTGGCTGCTGGTGACCGGCCTGGTGTTCAGCTTCATGGCCGGGATCTTCCACCAGTACTACACGGTGGCGCTGGCGCCGGCGATCGCGGCACTGGTCGGGATCGGCGGAGTCCTCTACTGGCGGGAGCGGGCGCGCTGGTGGGTGCGACTGCTCGCCGCGGCGGCGGTCGGGCTGACCACCGCGACCGCGTGGCTGCTGCTCTCGCGTACCGCCGATTTCGTGCCGTGGCTGCGCTGGGCGATCCTGGCCGGCGGTATCGTCGCCACCCTCGCGCTGCTGGTCCGGCTGCCGGGCAGATCCGCTGTGGCGGCCGCGGTACTGGCCGGTGTGGTCGGTCTGAGCGGACCGGTCGCCTACACGGTCGACACCCTGAATTCGGCCCACAACGGCCCGATTCCGACCGCCGGGCCGAGTAACGGAATGTTCGGGGGGATGCGTCCCCCGGGTATGCGTGACGGCGGCCCCGGTATGGATGGCGGAATGCCGGGGATGCCCGGCAATCAGGGCGGGACGCCCGGTATGGGCGCCGGGCCGGGCGGTATGCCCGGAACGGGCGGCGGCGTGCCGGGTACCGACGACGGTCAGGATGCCGTGCCGGGGGCCGACGGGATGCCCGCGATGCCGGACGGCGGAACGGGCCTCGGCGACGGAAACGCCGCGGGCCAGGACGGTCGCCGTGGTGGCATGGGCGGCCCCGGCGGCGGGGTGATGGGCGCGAGCCGCCCCAGCGACGCCCTGGTGACGCTGCTGAAGGAGGACGGCGCGGACTACACCTGGGCCGCCGCCACCATCGCCTCCAACAGCGCGGCCGGTTACCAGCTCGCCACCGAACTGCCGGTGATGCCGGTCGGCGGGTTCAACGGCAGCGATCCCTCGCCGACGCTGGAGCAGTTCCAGCAATATGTCGATTCGGGGCAGATCCACTATTTCCTCGGCGGCAGCGGCGGCGGACCCGGCGGGCGGCAGGCCACCACCTCCGCCATCACCGAATGGGTCCAGCAGAATTTCACTTCGAAAGAAGTGGACGGGGTGACGGTCTACGACCTGACCGCGCCGAAGTAATTCCGCACCCGCGTAAGCCGACGGCTCGGACCGCTGTGGTTCGAGCCGTCGGCTTTTCGTTCCGAGCCCTACCGGTTCAGGCGAACACCTCGGTGAGGTCGCCGTAGAGACGCTGTTCGGTGAACAGGGTGTCCGCGTTCACCGTCGCGTACACGGCACCCGGGATATCGACCTCTTTGCCGTTCTTCAGCCAGTAGTGGATCCGGATCTCGAAGACGACCTCGGTGATTCCGTCGACCGGCGGATGCGGTTCGATCCAGTGGACCACTTTGTGTTCGATCTTGTCGCACTGGTCGAGCACGAACTGGATGGACGCGGTGGCGGTATCGCGACCGGTCACCGGCTCGGCGTTGGCGAAGGTGAGTTTCACATCGTCGGTCATCAGCGCGGCAGCGTCGGCCAATCGACCGGAATCGATCAGCCCGTAGTATTCCTCCACCATTTTCCGAACAGCCGACATCCACTATCTCCTTGCTGAGTTTCCCAGGTAGGGAAGGTTTTTCGAAGTGCGAGCCAAGGTTAGTGGACCTTCCGGCGCCCCGCGCTCCCGAAAGCGGAACGTCATCCGACTGTGATCGCGCGATCCCCTCCGCTCGCGGCCGCACCGGGGATCGCGACGGCGGCCGAGACGGCGGCGGCCTCGTGCTCGAGGAGAACGTCACCGCCCTGTGTGCTGACGATCGGGGTGTAGGGATCGGGTTCGTGCGGGTCTCCGAGCAATTCGCGCAGCACGGCCACTCCACAGAACGGCACGTAGTGCGGGCTGTAGCCGCCCTCCTGCACGAACGCGATTTGCCCCTCGCACAGTTCGTCGGCGAGATCCAGCATCCGCCGTGTGAGCTGCGCGAACCCGGCACTGGTGACCATCTGGCGGGCCAGCGGGTCCATCATGCTCGCATCGAATCCGGACGCGACGATCACCAGCTCGGGCCGGAACGCCCGCAGCGCCGGGACCACCGCCTCCGCCAGTGCGTACAGATACGCCGCGTCACCGCTGCCGGGCGGCAGCGGGATATTGATCGAGTACCCCTCGCCCGCGCCGGTGCCGCGTTCTTCCCGGAATCCCGAATTCGGCGGGAAACACAGGTGCTGGTGCAGCGATACGGTGAGCACCGAGGGGTCGCTGTACCAGATGTCCTGAGTGCCGTTGCCGTGGTGCACATCCCAGTCGACGATGGCGACCCGCTCCAGCCCCAGCACCGCCTTGGCGTACGCGGCGGCCACCGAGACATTGTTGAATACGCAGAAGCCCATCCCGGACGCGCGGGTCGCGTGATGCCCGGGCGGATTCACCAGCGCGTACCCGGTATCGATCGTGCCCGCCACCACCTGCGAGACGAGCTGGATCGCGCCGCCGGCCGACAGCGCCGCGATCTCGTAGCCGCCTTTCCCGAACGGCGAGCATCCGTCACCGGCGTCACCGCCCTTCGGCAGCAGGCTCTCCGCCTGGATCCGCGCGAGATGTTCGGCGGTATGCACCCGCAGGATGTCTTCCTCGGTGGCGGGAACCGCCCGCACTTCCCGCAATCGGTCGAGCAGGCCGGATACGGCGACCAGCTCGTGGAAGCGGCGTTTGGTGTCCGGATGGGCGAGGTGGTGGGCGATGGGCTGGAGGCCGGTGGTCGCGTCGGAGGGGAACAGACTCCCCGAACCGGTGTCGACCCATCCGTAGACGGTGTTCCAGACGTAGCCGATGGTCATGGTCGAGCTCCTCATCCCGGCGACCCGAAGGGGCGCCGGACGGCAAATCTCGCGCAATCGAACGATCACGCGCGCTTATCGAGCCATAACCTCCTACAGCGCGCAACCGGAACGATTCCCACACCCGGCCATGCCGATCCGGGCAAACCGGATTATCCAGCGTTTCCGGATCCACCCGGACCCACGACCTGCGGGCAGGAAAGGCCGGACGGAATTTCGCGGCGATTGCCGGCTTCGATGCGGCCGTGACATCGACGCCATGCCCCGAAGTCCCAGTAGCGCTCGGTTCGCATCGGCCCGGCTTGACCGCTGCCGATTTTGCGAGCACACTGCTCTCTATAGAGAGCAGTGTTCACAGATAGGAACGGGCATGCGGGAGGTCTGGAAGTGGGGCAATCTCACTCTGTTGTTCGTGCTGGAGCTGGCCGCATTCGCCGCACCGGCGCTGTGGGGATGGAAGGTCGCCGATGCGACTCCGGCCAAGCTCGCGTTGGCGATCGGCGCACCGGTTCTCGCGATCACCGCCTGGGCCCTTTTCGCCGCCCCGAAATCGGTTTTCGACCAGCCACTACTCGCAATCGCCACCAAGATCACGGTTTTCGGCGGTGCGGCGGCCGGGCTGTGGGCAGTGAACTATCGCACGGCCGCCGTCGTGTTCGCCGTTGTTCTCGTCGCCAACCTGCTGGCGATCCGGATCGGGCATCTCACCCCCGTGACCGAACTCCGGCTCGAGCAGAGGGGCTGAGCAATGGCCCGCAGGCGAATCCCCGCCAACCGTTCGAATCGATGGCTCCGGGGCGCCGTCGCTTCAGCGGAAGGACGGATGGCCGTGTGAGATTCCGGAGGTGAACGCCTCCCAGTCGCCGGACGCGAAGTGCAGGACACCCGCCTCCGGGCGCTTGGAGTCACGAACGCCGACGAGACCGGGCGCGAGGAAGGCCACCTCGACGCATTCGCCATCGCCCTGACTGTAGGTGCTTTTGAACCATCGGGCCGGGTCTGGGTCGACACTCACGGCAGGTACTCCTTCGCTACCTGCCGCAGCAGGCTCCTACTGTCCACCTCGTCCAGCGTTCGCCGACGGATGCTGTCGTAGGTTCGATGGTAGCTGGCCACGTCGTCCGGCTTCTCGAGATAGAGGTTCCCGACCGAGCTGCCCTCGATGAAAACGACCGGTGGCTCGACAGGCATCCCGTCGCGGTCCGAACCGAAGTCCAGTATCACGCAGGGGCCCAGACCACGGCCGGTCGGAAAACCGGCCCGAAAAGGCAGAATTCGCAGGTCTATGTTCGGAAGCGTCGACATATCGGCGAGCTTGCGCATTTGAGCTGCCATGGTCCTGGGGCCGCCGTTGATCCTGCGGAGAGCGGCTTCACCTATCACCGCGCCGACCGCGATCGGACGACGCGTGCGTGTCACCTTGTGCTGCCGTTTCATCTTGAGCTGCACCCAGCCCTCGTGCTGTTCCTGGGTCGCATCGGGATGTTTCGCCCGGTTCAGCGCGCGGACATAATCGGCGGTCTGGAAAAGCCCTGGCACCAGCTCGGGCTGGAAGGTGGTGATCGCCACCGCCGCGGATTCCAGCCCGAAGTACACGTCGAAATCTTTCGGAATCAGATCCCCGAATTCGTGCCACCAGCTCCGCACCGCCGCCTGCCCGGCGAGCCCGACGAACGCGGCCGTCAGTTCCTCCGGGACTCCGTACAGTTCACAGGCCGCTTCGATCTGGCCTGTCCGGACCCGCCCGGTCCGGCCGTGTTCGAGCCGGTGCAATCCGCTGACGCTGGTTTCGAGTAGTTCGGCGGCGGTGGTCAGAGTCAGTCCGGCGCGGGTGCGCCATTCCATGAGATAGCGCCCGAGCTGGCGTCGGGACAGTGTCGATCCGGTGTCCTGCATGGAGTCCTCCCCATTTCGGGCGGGCGGGATGCGCCCGCGACGGGTAGAGCCTGAGCGCTGCCGTGGAAGAAATGCTGGGCGTTTACCTGAAATGCGGCCATCGGCGCGCATACCGGCGCATCGCCCCCGGGCAGATGGTTCGCTGATGCGCACCGGATGCCGCCCCCGAATCCGATCTCAACCTAGCAGCATCGGCAACAATCTAAAACCCTTGCACCCGAACATCATTGGAGGATTCTTCAGGCAATTCCACAGGCACGACCACGTCTCGGCAACCCCGCTGCGATGGGCAGAACCCAACTTCGACCCTGACGTAGGGCACGTCGCCACCCCCGCCGAGGCGGCGACGCCGGGCCGTCACCCGCAGGGCGGTCGGCCGGGTCTCGTGCACCGTCAGCGGGTCGAGTAGCAGGTGTAGGTGATTCCCGAGCGGAAGGTTTTCGTATCGACGAGGCGGAGTTCCGGGATCTTGTGGCCGGCCGGGAACAACCGACGGCCGCGGCCCTGGACGACCGGGTAGGTGAACAGGCGGAACTCGTCCACCAGATCCGCCGCGATCAGGGTGTGGCAGAGCGTGATGCTGCCGGTGACGACGATGTCTTTGCCCGCCTGCTCTTTCAGCGCCGCCACCTCGGCGACCGGATCGCCGGACAGGACGGTGGAGTTCTGCCATCCGGGGTCGGTGAGAGTGGAGGAGACCACGTATTTCCGGACGGTGTTCAGATATTCGGTGATACCGGTGGGGTCCTCGGCCTGCTGGGGCCAGTAGCCGCGCAGATCCTCGAAGGTGCGGCGGCCGGTGAGAAAGGCGTCGGCGGCGCTGTCCTGGCGGTGCGTTTCGTCCAGCAGGTCCTGATGGTCGCCCTGCCCCTGCGGGTCGAACCAGTCGTCGAGCATCTCGATGGCGCCGTCGACGGTGATGTTCTGGGTTATCGCGAGCGTGCGCATGGCGCCTCCTGGCAGCGTCGTACGTCCGATAGGGGGACGGCGGCCCGATGTCTCGGATTCACGGGCCGCCGCCCCGCATGTTCGGACGAGGCGGCGCACCGAAACTCATCGGCCGCTCCCGGATTTTCTTTCCGCCCGACCTCCCGAGCCGCTCACTCGAAAGGGTAGGTGCAGGTCAACCGGCATCTTCCGGTTCGCCCGGTGTGGCGGAAGAAATTCACCGCACGGTCGCTCACCGGCTGTCCACAGCTGTCAGAGTCGGGAGGTATGGGTGTTGTGCGTAGAGCCGCTTCCGGCTGCGCTCTGGTCATGGGTCTCGTTCTGCTCGCCGGATGCTCCGGGTCCGGCGAACCCGCTCCCCCGCCGGGCGCGGTCCCACTGGTCTCCACCGCCGACCTGCCGACTGCCGAACCGGGCGAGGTGCATCTGTTCGGGTTCAACGATCTGCACGGTCATCTCGAACCGCCCGAGGCGAGTGACGGACTGGTCGGCGAATACACCGCCGGTGGCGCCGCGTATCTCTCCGCCCACCTGCAACGATTGCGGGCCGCCTATCCCGACAGCGCGGTCCTGTCGGCGGGCGACAATATCGGCGCGAGCCCGCTGGTGTCGTCGCTGTTCCACGACGAACCGACCATTTCCTTCCTGAACCGCGCCGGGGTCGCGGCATCGGCGGTGGGCAATCACGAACTCGACCACGGGGTACTGGAACTGGCCCGGCTCAGCAAGGGCGGGTGCGCGCCGGACGGATGCGTGCCGGGCGAACCGTTCACCGGCGCGGATTTCGCTTTCCTGGCCGCGAACCTCACCGACGGCCGCGGTGCGGTGCCGCCGGAGGTACGGCCGTGGACGATGCTCGACGTGGGTGGGCACAAGATCGGAGTGGTCGGCACCGTCACTCCCGATACCGTGAACCTGGTTTTCCCCGAAGGGATCCGCGGCTACACCTTCGGCGATCAGGCCGAGGCCATCAACAAGTACGTGCCCGCCATGAAACAGGCGGGCGCGGAGACCGTGGTCGCGCTGGTGCACGACGGCGGCGCGCAGGGCACTCCGGCGAAGACCACCGATTACAACGGGTGCGCCGATATCAGCCCCGATGTGCCCGACCTCGCCGCGCGGACCGACCCGGCCGTCGCGGTCCTGCTCACCGCGCACAGCCATCAGCCCTATGTCTGCGAGTTCGGCGGGAAAGTGGTGACCCAGAGCGCGTCCTACGGCCGCCTGATCTCCGATATCACACTGCGTTTCCAGGACGGCCGGGTTTCGGCGAAGGCGGTGAACCGGGTGGTCACCAGGGATATCGAACCCGACCCCGCGATCACCGCGCTGATCGACTACTACGCCGGGCAGGCCGCACCCCGGGCCGAGCGGGTGGTCGGCACCGCGACCGCCCCGCTGGCCCGCGGCAGCGCCACCGGCGAATCCCCGCTGGGCGCGGTGATCGCCGATGCCATGCTCGAGGTGACCGACGATTCGGCGCAGGCGGTGGCGGCGTTCATGAATCCCGGTGGTGTGCGCGCCGATATCGATCCCGGACCCATCACCTACGGCAACATCTACGAGACCCAGCCCTTCGGGAATCAGGTGGTGACGCTGACCCTCACCGGCCGCCAGATCCTCGACCTGCTGGAACAGCAGTGGGACAACACCAGCAAACCGGCGATCCTGTCGGTGGCGGGCCTGACCTACGCCTACGACGACGCGGCGGCGCCGGGAGACAAGATCGTCGAAGGGTCGGTACGGATCGCGGGACAGCCGGTGAACGAGGTCGCGGACTACCGGGTGAGCACCAACAACTTCCTCGCCTCCGGCGGTGACGGTTTCACCGTGTTCACCCGAGGTACCGATACCGCGGTCGGACCCACCGATCTGGACGCGCTGGAAACATATTTGCGCGATCGCGGACCGGTGGCGGCGCCGGAGGAGCGCGTCGAACGCCGGTGAACGGTATCCGCCGCGATCACCGCCGCGACGGATTCACCACTGTCCGTCCTGGACCGGCTTGTCGTTCAGGTGGTAGGTCGGCAGGGGTGATTCCAGCGGGGCGTCCGGTCCGGACTCCGGGAACCAGTTGCCGCTGGCCTGCACGGCGCTCAGGTCCGGGGCGGGCGGGAGATCGGCCGCATCGGCGTCGTAGTAGTCGAACCACGGCAGACCACGCGCGGCATACGCTTGCGCGGTCACGGGGGTGGGCGGTGCCGGTTCGCCGGTGATCTCGCGCCATTCGGCCGCCGACGCGAGATGGACGAACACCCGGCCGTGGGCCTGGGCACGGTAGTCACCGAGCGGGCGGGTGTCCTCGAAGATCTGCTGACGCATCCGCCCACCGGCACCGAGACCCATCGGGGACGCGCCCGGACGCCGGGGCGCCGCACCGGGCGCGGGCAGTCCTGCGGCGACCGGTACCGCGCCGTATGCCGCCGGCGACGGCGCGTTCGCCCGGAGTCGCGCGGCCTCGGCGCGGCGGGCGCGGGCGATCTCCTGTTCCCGGTCCCAGGCCTCACGCGCCGCCGGGGCCAGCCCGTGCACCGCCAGCTGCACCCCGCCCCACTGTTCGGTACCGGTGACCTGGCCTTCGACCGTCGCGCCCAGTCCGAGGGGCAGCGCGACGAACTGGCGGACCGTACCGTTACCGGAGTTGATACCGTCCAGCCACGGCTGTTTCGGCAGGGCCACGTAGTTCTGCGGGTCGCGGGTGAGCTCGTCGGACCAGGGCTTGCCGGAGACCGCGCACACCTTCCCGACCCCGACCTTCAACGCCGCGGGCACCGGCGCGGTGAATCCCAGCCACATCGCTTCCCGCTGGTACACGGGCAGCATTACGCCGCCGCGCTCCCGCCACTGCGCGGGCACGGTATCCGGATAGTCCGCGACCCGCCGCAACGGAAAGGACCCCAGACCCGGCGGCAGCGGATAGGTGCCCTCCTCGGGCAGTCGCAGCGTCCGGACGAACCGGACCCGGGCGCCACCCGGGAGCTCCAGCGAATCGCCGGTCAGAGTTATTTCCGTCATCGCAGTTCCCACCCGTATCTGTCGATCTGCGCCGGCCCCGGCCCACCACCGGCGAAGCCGCCCGGCGGGACCGGATATCCGGACCAGAAAAACGAATCCACACCTCATGCGGACGATCCCCACGCTACTCGCCGGAACCCGGAGGAGGCCGATATCGCCGACGGTCCACAGCCGGACGGGTGAATTCCCGGCCGGCGCAGTAGTCGCGTTACGGAGCGACGGAGGTGCGCAGGATATTCCGGGGAGCGGGCCGGAGCGCGATATCGAGTTCGTCCAGTCCGACAGGGGCGGAGACGAGGTCGTTCCAGGGACGGCGGCCGAGGGTCGCGGTGAGGAAATCCACCGCGCGGACCAGGTGGCGTGGCTCGTAGTTGTGCACGCCGGTCAGCGTGAGCCAGCCACGGACCACCGCTTCGGGATCCACGGCGACGGCGGGGCCGGGAGTCACCGAACCGGCGAGGACCAGGGTGCCGCCGAGGTCGAGCCGCGACAGCGCGGTGGCCACCGCGGCCGCCGAGCCGGAGAAATCGAAAGCCGTATCGACCGGACCACCGGTTTCGGCCACCGCGCCGAACCGGGCCGCCAGTTCCAGCCGTTCCGGATGCGGATCGGCGATCTCGACCAGGGCGCCCTGTTCGGCGCAGGCCGCCGCGGCGGTGATACCGAGCATGCCGGCGCCGCAGATCAGCACCCGGCGACCGGACAGGTCCCGAGCGGCTTCCAGGGCGGCCATCACGGTCGCGGTGGCACATCCGGCCGGCGCGGCGACGGCGTCGGGCACCGTGTCGGGTACCGAAACGGTGGTCACTCCCGCCGGGAGCAGGATGTGTTCGGCATAGCCACCGGAAAGCGGCCAGTCCCCGGTGAATGCTTCGTGCCCCACTTTGCGCACCTGCTCGCATTTCGCGGTGAAACCGCGGCGGCAGCGAGCACACCGGCCGCAGGCCGAGGTCACCGACCAGACGATCCGCTCCCCCGCCTCGCGTTCGGCGCCGAGACCGGCGGCCACCACCCGGCCCACCGCCTCGTGGCCGAGAATCGACGGGCACGCCGCGGTCCGACGCCCCGAGACCGTATGCAGGTCACTACCGCAGACGGTGGCCAGCGCGATCCGGACCAGCAGTTCGCCGGGCCCGGGTTCGGGGAGTTCCACCTCCCGTACCCGCACCTCGTCGCCCGACCAGATCGCCGCGCGGGTCAGACGACGAGTGAGCGTATCCATCCGGACAACCTTTCGATGGTGTAGACGATGACGAAGACGACGATCACGATCGCGCCCGCGACGTCGAAGTTCAGCGTGCGAATGGCCTCGAACAGCAGGTAGCCGACGCCGCCCGCGCCGACGATGCCCAGCACTGTGGAGGTGCGGATATTGACGTCGAGCAGATACAGGCTCGATCCGATCATCGACGGCACGGCCTGCGGGATCACGGCGGCGAACAGGGTTTTCCACCAGCCGCCGCCGACCGCGCGGACCGCCTCGAGCGGGCCGGGGTCGATCTCCTCCACGCCGTCGGCGACGAGCTTGCCGAGGAAACCGATGGAACCGATGGCCAGCGCGCAGGTTCCGGCGATCGGCCCGAGCCCGAGGGCGGCGACGAACACCACCGCGATGATCAGTTCCGGTACCGCCCGCACCACCAGGATCCAGGCGCGGGCGAACCAGTACAGCGCCGGATGGGGCGATACGTTCGCGGCGCCGAGGATGCCCAGCGGTATCGACAGCATCACGCCGATCGCGGTGGCCACCAGGCCGATCGCGACGGTTTGCAGGGCGGCATCGAACAGATCGGCGCCGAGGGCCTCGAAGTTCGGTGGAATCATCCGGCCGAACACCTCGAACGACGGCCACGGCCAGGTGAACAGCGCCGCGAGGTCGATATCGAGCACCACCAGGGAGGCCAGGCAGCTCGCGGCGAGCAGGGTGCCGAAGGCGAAGCGGGTGAACCGGTCCCGGCGCGGGCCGGCCTGCGAGGGGGTGAGCAGGGTGCGGCGGATGACGATGGTCAGCACCTCCATCGCCGCGATGATCACCAGGATCACGGCCACGATGCCGAGCGCGCGGGGATAGATCAGGCCGCGTAGCGCGTCCTGCAGGGCGAACCCGATACCGCCCGCGCCGACGAATCCCAGCACCACCGACATCCGGAGGTTGATATCGATGCGGTAGACGAAGGTCGCGATCCAGGCCGGGACCACCTGCGGGACCACCGCGTTCAGCATCTCCCGGAAATAGCCGGCGCCGGTGGCGCGCACCGCCTCGCGCGGACCGGGATCGGTCTGCTCGATGGCGTCGGCGAACAGTTTGCCGAGCATCCCGATGGAATGCAGGGCCAGCGCGAGGATCCCGGGCAGTACCCCGATCCCCAGCGCACGCACGAACAACGCGGCGAACAGCAGATCCGGCATCGCCCGGCAGAAGGTGATCACGGCCCTGGCCACGCTGTACACCACCGGATGCGGTGTGGTGTTGCGGGCGGCCAGGAAGGCCAGCGGTACCGAGGCCACGGCCGCGAGCACCGTGCCGAGGATCGCCATGAGCAGGGTTTCCACGGCCAGCGTCGAGATACGGCCCGGATCGTCGAGCCGCGGCGGCAGCATCCGTTCCAGCAGGTTCGCGATCTCGTCGAGCCCGTCGATCAGGGTGGCGGGCGCGAAATCGATGTACCAGGCGGCGGCCAGGGTCGCCAGGACCGCGGCGGCCCCGCAGGCCCGCAGCGCGACGGTACGGAACGTCCGCGGCGCGGACGGTCTCGGTGCCGCGCGGTGGGGGTCGAGCAGCGTGCTCATCGCGGCTCGGTGGCGTCGGCGCCGGCGGTCGCCGGTTCGACCCGCTGATAGACCTCCATGACCTCGTCCCGCGACATCCCGACGGCGGGACGGTCGAGAACCTTGCGCCCACCCCGCAGGCCGATCAGGCGGTGGGCCCAGCCCATCGCCAGATCGACCTGGTGCAAGGTGCACAGCACCGTGAGTTTCTCCTCGATACACACCCGGAACAGCAGATCCATCACCACGCCCGCGTTCTCCGGGTCCAGCGAGGCCACGGGCTCGTCGGCGAGGAGTACGGCGGGCCGCTGCATCAGGGTGCGCGCGATGGCGACCCGCTGCTGCTGACCGCCGGAGAGGGTGTCGGCGCGGCGTTCGGCGAGATCGGCCAGCCCGACCCGGTCGAGATGTTCCAGCGCTTCGGCGCGCATCGCCTTGGGATAGGTGAGCGCGCCGTAGCGCGGCAACCGGATCCGCCCGAGTCCGCCGATGAGGACGTTCTCCAGGCAGCTGAGCCGGCCGACGAGATTGAATTGCTGGAAGACGAACCCGACGTCGCGGCGCAGGGCCCGTAACCGCGCCCCGGAGGCGAGGTCGACGCGGGTGCCGCCGACCTCGATCTCCCCCGACGTGACCGGGTGCAGTCCGTTGAGGCACCGCAGTAGCGTCGATTTGCCGGACCCGGAGAGCCCGAGCAGCACGACCATCTCACTGCGGTGCACCTCGAACGACACATCCTCGAGCGCGGTGGCGGCACCGAACTTCTTGGTGACCGACCGCGCGGAGAGGACGATATCGTCTCCGGCGACGGCCGGCCGGTGGGGCGCGGGAGGCATCGGAATCAGCCCTTGCACTTCTCGGAGCCGGTGACCTCACAGACGTGCCGCACACCGTTGTAGTCGGCGTCCTCGGCCGGCACCACACCCCAGATCCGCTCATCGGTGATGCGGCATTCGTCGGTGCAGTAGCCCTTGCTCAGCATGTAGTCGGCGTTGGCCTTCTCGTTGAAGATCGTCTTCAGCTTGCCGACGGTCTCCGTGCCCAGATCGTTGTTCGCGGCGAACAGCGAGCCGGCGATGGTCTCGGATTTCCAGACCGTCTTCAGCTGACCGGCTTTCAGGTCGCCCTTCTCGATCAGGGTCTTGTCGACCATGGTGTCGAAGGCGAAACCGGCGTCGCAGTCACCTGCCGCGATGGCCAGCGCGGAGGCGTCGTGGCCGCCCGCGTAGATCGGCTGCAGTCCGGCCGACACATCGGCTTCCGAACCGGAGGCGATCACCTTCGATTCGATCAGCCCGGCGGTCGGGTAGAGGAATCCGGAAGTCGAACCCGGATCGACGAAGCACACCTTCTTGCCCTTGAAGTCCGCGAGACCGTTCACCGCGGCGTTATCGGCTTTGGCCAGGCCATAGGACTGGTAGCCGGGCTTACCGCCCTTCTCCTGCACGCCCGCGCCGAGCGGGGTGATCTCGGCGCCGTTGACCCCGGCGACCACGTACGCGAACGGCCCGAAGAACGCCAGGTCGACGTTGCCGGCGATCATGCCCTCGACCACACCGGCATAGTCGGAGGCCTGCACGAATTCGACCTCCGAACCGGTTTCGTCCTCCAGCAGGGAGATCAGCGGGTCGTAGCTGGCTTTCAGGTCGCTGGAGTTCTCCGCCGGAATGGCGGCCAGCGTCAGTTTCTCGGGGAAGCCTTTGTCGTTGCGGGCGTCGGAATCACCGGAGCCGGAACAGGCGGAGAGAGTGAGGGCCAGGCCGGCGAGTACGGCAGCCGCGGCGTGACGACGACGGAAGAACATGGAACGTCCTCAGGGAGAAGGGGTGGAGCCGATCATTCGGGTAAGAGCAGTGCGGGCAGTTCGGTGACGGAGTCGATGACATGGGTGGCGCCCGCGCCGCGCAGTGCCGGGGCGTCATGGGCACCGGTGAGGGTCCCGATCACGGTGGCGGCCCCCGCACGGAGGCCGGAGAGAATATCGCTGGAGGTGTCGCCGACGACCGCGACCCGGCGCATATCGTCGGTTTCGGTGCGCAGGACCGCGGTGAGCACCAGGTCGGGGTAGGGCCGGCCGCGACCGGCGTCGGCGGGAGCCAGGACCAGGTCGGCGATATCGGTCCAGCCGAGCGCGGTGAGCAGGCGCTGCTGGGTCTGCTTGCTGAAACCTGTGGTCAGCGCGACCTTGATACCGGCCGCGCGTAGTTCGGTGATGGTCTTCTCGGCGCCGGGAATCGGCGCGACGCCGCCTTCGTCGACGAAACGTTCGTAGGCGGCCTCGAACGCGGTATTGGCCTCGGCGGCCCGGTCGCCGAACAGGTGGGTGAACACCGCGATCTTCGACTGTCCCATGGTGTCGAGTACGTACTGCCGGGCGCTCTCCCGCTCCGGGCCGCTCGCGGGCAGGCCGACCGCGGTGGCGGCAGCGTCGAAGGCACGTACGACCGCGCCGTCGTCGGCCACCGTGGTGCCGGCCATATCCATTACAACCAGGGTGATATCGCTGATGTCTTGCACGGGATCGAGCATGCACCCTGGTCTATACCAGCGATCGGACAGCGGGCGAACTATTGGTTAACAGCTGGTATAGACCAGCATCGCGGTAGGGTTGCCGTGTGTCGTCCACGGCCGAACCGCGGGTTCTCAAACATCAGATCGTCCGGGCTCGTATCGAGAAACTGCTCGACGGGCTGCCGGAGGGCGCGCCGGTGCCCTCCGAACGCGATCTCGCCGTGCGCTTCGATGTGGCCCGCGAAACCGTGCGCCAGGCCCTGCGGGAACTGCTGGTCGCCGGACGGATCGAACGACAGGGCAAAACGACCCTGGTCGCCGGGCCCAAACTCGTTCTGCCCCTGGCACTGGGCTCCTACACCGAGGCGGCCCGCGCCGAGGGCCGCAGCGCCACCCGAATACTGGTGGGCTGGTCCCAATTCCCCGCCGATGCCGACCTCGCCGCCATGCTCGCGATCGAACCCGGTGACCCGATAGTGCAACTCGAGCGAGTGCTCACCACCGACGGCGTCCGCCTGGGCCTGGAGACGACCCGACTGCCCGCCTACCGCTACCCGGGCCTGCTCGAAACCTTCGACTACACCCAATCGCTCTACGCCGAGATCGCCACTCGCGGAATCGCCTTCGCCGAGGCGGTCGACAGTATCGAGACCACCCTGCCCGATGCGCGCGAGGCCGCCCTGCTCACCGTGGACACCCGCACCCCGATGTTCCTGCTCAACCGGGTCTCCTACGACCCCGACCGGGTCCCCATCGAACATCGCCGCTCGCTGTACCGGGGCGACCGCATGACCTTCACCGCCATCCAGCACCCGGAAACCGGTGGTTCCCCGCACGCGGCGGGATAGGCCACCGCCGCGCCGGTCTCAGCCCGGGACGGCCGCGGCCACCAATTCCGCGAAAACCGAAACGATCGACAGTGCCCCGGTGCCGAAAGCGGCCGCGAGCGCGAACCCGATCAGGAGATCCTCGGCAGTCGGAACCGGCGGCTCGACAGTCCGGCCGAGAATCTCGATGGTCTGCGGGACGGCCCAGACGACGTCGATCACGCCGTCCGCCCGCGCCGTCAGCTCGCAGAAGCTCTTCTCCACCTCGTACGGTTTCCCGCCGATGAACATGACGGTGTCGACGGTCGACGGCCGCAAGCTCAGGGTCCGGCCGTCCAGCTCCGCCGAAATACGGAACGCCCGTTTGAGAAATCGACCACTACCGGGGGAAATCTTCACCTCACGGTCATTCAGGCGAGCCACGAGACGGTCACCCCGCCGTGTGCCGATCGGCACTTTCTTTCGCGTCCGCGGACCGGTTCGCTCGATACTGACCACGATCGATCCGTCCGATTCCGAACAGGCCGTCACCCGATCTTCGGTTCGCTCGACGACGATATTCCCGAACAGCACGGTGTCCACCACCGATCGCAGTGTTTCGATTTCCGCCACCGACGGCCCCCTACTCACAGTTCATCGTCCCCGGCCACTTCCCCTCGAACCAGCGCGATGCCGGCCGATTCCGCCTTCCCTGGGAACTCTACGGGCAGATGCACACTCCGAACGCGTCGTCCGCCACCTCTTCGCGCCGGGGGCAGAACCGGCTCGGAATCTCGCTCCGAGCCGGCCCCGCCGAACCCACACCGACCGACGGGCCTCAGGCCGACGGGAACGCGAGCATTTCGCCGCGCAGTTCGGTGTTGGTTTCGCGTACCGCCGCCGCCCGGATCCACTCCGCCGCCTCGGCCGGCCGAACCTCCGGTGGCCACTGCCCCAGCGACGTCAACGCGGCACGGCGGCACCGCACGACACGGTTCGCGAGGGCGACCGTGAGCAGATCCGTACCGATCCCCGGATGCTCGCCCAGTTCGCGCACCACCAGCTCCAGGCACATATCCGCGTCGTATTCGCTGCTGAGCCCCAACGCCTCGGTCGGCCCCGACGCCAGCTCGCCCAACGGCAGCAGTTCGGCGGCCAGCGCCGCCACCTGCTCCACGTCGGCCCGATCCCCGGAGTGCAGCAGCCACTGCCAGATATATGGGTTGCGGCCGTCGGCCCGCAGACAGCCGACCGCTTCCGCCCATACCGGCATTGCGAGCCGCCGCGCGCACGACAGGGCGACGTTGACGGGATAGCGTTGCGCGGCGACCGGTTCGGCGGCACCGTCCTGGAGCGCGGGGTCGCCACCAGAAGCGAGTTTCCGCCGTACCAGATCGTGCCAGCGCCGCTGCCCGGTCAATGCCGTGTACCGGGCGGCGAGCCGGGCCGGCTCGTCCTCGGGCCAGGGGAACTCGTCCCGAATGAACAGGCGGCGCAGTGACAACGCCGCGTCGAGCCGGCCCAGCGTGGGTTCGGCGTCGGCGAGCAATTCGCCGAACCGGTGCATGACCGGAACCGCGTCCTCGTAATCGCTCATATCTTCGGCGGGCCCGCCCATCGCGAGGGCCCGCAGGATATCGGCGGCACCGTCGAGCAACGCGGTGTCGATATCGGGTTCCAGCAGGGCCTCGTACAGGCCGCCGGTGGTGGCCGCCAGATGGGCGAGATACTCGTTCATCACGCCGTTGCGGAAGCCGTCCCGCAGCAGCCACGCCCGGATATCCGGATCCGCACAGCCTTTCAGGCGCTCGACGGCATGGATCCGGCCCCATCCGTCGACCCGCCGCGCCAATTCGAACACCGTGCGCTGCGGGTCGGGCTGGGTGTTCATCAGGGCGACGACGGCGAACAGCGTGAACTCCTCCATCGTCCCCAGCAACCGCAACAGTTCACCGTCGCGTTCGTCGCCACTCACGCCGAGCAGCACGATACCGAGTTTCGCGACTTCCCTGCGGGTGGCGTTCTCGGCGACGAACCGCGCTGCCAGGCGCAGCTTTTCCCGCCGCACGGGCCGGGACCGCAATTCGCGGACCAGGTCGTCGGCGACCCGGACGGCCCGCAATTCGGCGAACGCGTCCAGTAACCGCACGGGCTCGTCGAGCCGGGCGAGTATCAGATCGGCCAGCTCGGAGACCGGCTGGGATCCGAGCCGGAAATGATGAGTGGAGACACCGTCGTGAACCACGCTGGGAAGTACGACTTCACCGGGTTCGTCGTCCGGTAGTGGATAACCGCTGCGGGGCCACGGGCCCGGACCGTGCAAAGCGGCGAGAGAGAGCGCGTGGGCCACGAACGTGGCCTCGCGGGGGTTCAACGAACCGGGCGCAGGACGCCCTTTCCATGAGAGATCATGGTCACGAGCATGGCAGCCCGGACACCGCCGCACAACCCCCGCACCCCGGGCCCGGCGCTCAGCCGCCGCCCGACAGCCGCCCGTATACGAACAGCAAAATCACGTTGAACAGCACGATCCCGGCCAGCGCGAGCCACTGCCGCGGCCAGTCCCTCCGGGTCACGCGCAGCGCGGCGGCGGCGCTCATCCCACCGGCCGCGCAATAGGCCAGCGCCCACACGGTGCTATCGGCCGTCAACCCCATCACCACGGTAACCAGCGAGAACACCACGGCGGTCACCAGCAGTTCGGTCCGTAGCAGGCCCTCGTCCAGCATGGCACCGAACCGGTTGATCGCGGCCACCGCGCCTCTCGGGCGCCGCGAACGACTCGTATCCCCCATCCGTACCCCTTCCATCGAGAGCCGGCGCCGCTGCGCCGGGCCCGGAATTGCCCGTGCTCTGTGGGTTTCGAACTCTGTGGGTTTCGAACTGTTGTGGAACAGGGTCACGCCGGGCGCGGAAATCGGTCGGCTACAGCACCGGGCAGGCGGAACCGAGATCGACTCCGGTCCCGACGTCCACCACTACCGATTGGCGGCTGCCGATCTGTTCGGCGTGCAGATTGTGGATACCGCGGGTGTGCGGAGTCCAGACCGCCGTCACCGTGCCCGATTTCCCGACGAGAATCGCGCCGGGCGGGTCGAAGGACCCTTTCTGGCTGTCGTAGAAACTCACGTACTCGCCCGGTTCGGCCGCGGCGGTGGCGGTGTAGGAGCAGCCGGTGCCGAAGGCCGAAGAACTACTGCCCCAATCGATTCCCGGGGTCACCCGGAAATCGGTGATTGCCGCCGGTGCGGAGGGAGCGGCCGCTATCAGCACGGCCGCCGACGCGGCCAACGTCGCGGCCGCGGTGCGGGCAGACCTGCGTGAGCGATACATCGACGATCCTTTCCGGTGCCTACTGGTCGAACGGAAAAGCCGGTGCGAATACGCGAGAACGCGTGCACCAGGCTACTCGTTCCTCCGCCTCACCACCTCTGATCAGTACTTCTCGCCCCCCGCGGCGTTCGTTACCGGTTCCCGCGCACCGCCGCGCGCTACGGTCGGGATATGAGTTCTTCGCACTGGACCGCCGCGGATCTGCCCGCGCTCGACGGCCGCACCGTGGTGATCACCGGAGCCAACAGCGGTGTCGGATTCGGCACGGCGAAAGCCTTCGCCGGGGCGGGAGCGCATGTGGTGCTCGCGGTCCGCGATATCGACCGCGGCAACGAGGCGGCCCGCGCCATCGGTGGCAGTCACGAGGTGCGACGGCTCGACCTCGCCGATTCGATGTCGATCCGCGAGTTCGCCGAATCCTGGCAGGGCGATATCTCGATCCTGGTGAACAACGCCGGTGTCGCGATGGTGCCGCGGGGCCGCACCGCGGACGGTTTCGAAATGCAGTTCGGAACCAACCATCTCGGCCATTTCGCGCTCACCAACCGGTTGCTGCCGCATATCACCGACCGCGTGGTGACGCTGGCCTCGGGCGCGCACAAGGTCGGCACCATCGATTTCGACGACCTCGATTTCGCGAAGAGCGGCTACGGCCCGGTGAAGGCCTACGGGCGGTCCAAACTGGCGAACCTGCTGTTCACCCTCGAACTCGAGCGCAGGCTCCGCGACGCCGGTTCGGCGGTCCGGGCGACGGCATCGCACCCCGGTTACGCGGCAACCGAACTGGGCACGAAGAACCGGCCGAAGTTCCTGGTCGGTATCGTTCACCTGGCCGGCCGCTACCTGGCCCAGACTCCGGAGCAGGCCGCGCTGCCCAGCCTGTTCGCCGCCACCCAGGATCTGCCCGGCGCCAGTTACGTGGGCCCGGACGGTCGCGGTGAGATGCATGGATACCCGACACTGGTCGGGCGGTCCGCGCAGGCCAGCGATACGACGCTGGCCCGGCGGCTCTGGGAGGTGTCCGAGAAGCTCACCGGCGTCGGGTTCCCGCTCTCCTGACCCCGCCGCGATCGGGAGTCATTCGCCCGGCGCGAGACAGATGACGCCCTCGTTCATCCAGGGCACCGCCGACTCACCGGCCGGGCAGTGGGCGCGTTTGTACTCGTTGGTGCGTTCGTCGCACTCCCAGTACGAGGTCGCGTCGTCGGACCGGACCTTCGGGATATCACTGCAGTCGCCGCTGTCGGGAAGTCTGGGCTGCGCGGCGGCGGTCGCGACCGGCGCGGCGAACGCGCACACGAGTACCGTGAGGGCCGCACAGGTCTTCGTGGTGGCAGACATACCTCCGTCGTAACGGCCGGGCGCGCGCCATCAAACCAGGCACGGCCCGGATGGCGCCGGTTGTGCAGCAGTCGTTGTGGCGATGCAACCGACCCGATTCCCGTCCTCGCGGCACGGACGCTTGACGGCGTTCGGGTGGGCGCCCCGGGGCCGGCGTGGCGTGGAGGACCCGCGCCCACCTCCTGTTATGCGGATCACCGGGGAAGCAAATCAGTGGCCGGCGTTCCGGAAAACGGTTAGGGTGCGTTTCATGTACGCAGGCACTGTGTCGATGATGAAGCCCTGGTCGCTCCGCTGACGGCGGCGATCCGGATTCATTCGACCTACTGAACGCCGCCGTCCGAGCTGTCGCGCCGGGCGGTTTCGTGCTGTCCCGGCTCCCCTCGAGTCGCGGAGAAACAGTGTCTCTTTCCCATCGGGGCCGATCGGTCCCGCAACTACCCGAATCCACTACATCCACCATGTCCGGCGTCTCGTATTCCGATGCCGGATACTCCAGCGCCGCACAGCAGGGTCGATTGCCCGCGGGCGCGCACGCGCATATCCGAGCGGTGTCGGTGTCGGTGATGCTGGGATCACGGCCCGTGCTCACGGATGTTTCCGTCACGGTGTCCCACCGTTCTCGCCTGGCCGTGGTCGGCGAGAACGGGCGGGGTAAGACCACCCTCCTGCATGTTCTCGCCGGGCTGACCCGGCCCGACAGCGGTACGGTCGGCCGGGTCGGCACGATCGGGGTCGCCGAGCAGGCCATGCCCTTCCGCGCCGACGAGACGGTGGGCGGTGTGGTCGCCGAGACCATCGAGCCCGCGCTACGCGCCTTGCGTGAACTCGACAGCGCCACAGCCGCGCTCGCGAAAGGCTCGCCCGGTGCCGATGACAGGTACGCGGCCGCGCTGGATGCCGCCACCGGACTGGATGCCTGGGACGCCGAACGCCGGGTGGATATCGCGTTGGCGGCGCTGCACGCGTGCACCGACCGCGAACGCCCCCTGGCGACGCTGTCGGTCGGACAACGCTACCGAGTGCGCCTGGCATGCCTGCTCGGCGCCGCGCACGACATCCTGCTGCTGGACGAACCGACCAACCACCTCGACCGCGACGGTCTGCAATTCCTGACCGAATGCCTTCGCGCCCACCCCGGCGGGCTGGCACTGGTGAGCCACGACCGGACCCTGCTAAGCGATATCGCCGAGGAGTTCCTGGACCTGGATCCGAGCCGGGACGGCCGGCCCCAGCTGTTCGCCGGTGGTTATTCCGGCTGGCAGGAAGGCCGCGCACGGGCCCGGTCGCGGTGGGAGCACGAACACGAGGAACAACTCTCCGAGTACGCGCGGTTGAAGGACGCCGCCGCGGCCGCGCGGGACCGGCTCGAAACGGGATGGCGCCCGGACAAGGGCACCGGTAAGCATCAACGGCAGTCCCGGGCGCCGGGCGTGGTCCAGGCCTTGAAGCGGCGGCAGTCCGAGCTGGCGGCCCATACGGTCTCGGTACCCGAGCCAACGTTGCGGCTGCGGTTTCCCGATCTCCCGGCCCGCCCCGGGATCCCCCTGCTCGATTGCGCCGACGTCACTGTGGCCGACCGGCTCACCGGACCGGTCACGCTGTCGCTGGCAGCAGGGGAACGCCTGCTGATCACCGGTCACAACGGGGCCGGTAAATCGACGCTGCTCGCCGTGCTCGCCGGTGAACTCGAACCGACCACCGGAACCGTGCGGCGGCACAGCACCGCCCGGATCGCCTTGGTGGGCCAGGAGGTTCCGGCCTGGGATCCCGCGCTCACCGCCGTGGAGCTCTACGACCGCCTGGCCCGCGGGCTCGGACTGCATCACGGCGCCGCTCCGGTGCCGCTCACCGCGACCGGCCTGCTGGAGAAACAGGCACGCGATACCGCAGTCGGCCGGCTCTCGCAGGGACAGCAGCGCAGGCTGCACCTCGCTCTGCAACTGGCCGCCCGGCCCACCGTGCTGATCCTCGACGAACCCACCAACCACCTCTCGGCGTCGCTGGTGGACGAACTCACGCCGGCGCTCGCGGACACTCCTGCCGCCGTCATCGTGGCCACCCACGACCGGCGGATGCTCACCGACCTCGCCGGCTGGCCGCGGCTCGGAGTGGCAAGCGACGGCGGGTAGGCCGCACGTGGGCTCCCGGCCGGAATCTTGCGCTCAGACCTCCACCTGGGAGCCCATGATCACCGTGCGGGCGCCGGGGAGCCCGAAGTAGTCGGCGGCGTCGGAGGTGATGTAGGAGGTGGCGATGAACAGCCGCTTCCGCCACGGCGCCATGGTGGGCGCCGGGCCCTTCTTCAGCTCGATCTTCGACAGGAAATAGGAGGCGCCGGGAACCGAGACCGGGCCCTCGGTCTCGGCCGGGTCGAGCAGGCCCAGCGCATGCGGTACGTGGGGTGTCTCCATATAGCCGAAATAGGCGGTCACATGGATGATGCCGTCGTCCGGGTCGCCGAGGTCGTCGACGCGCACGCGGACGAAATCGGCGACCCGGGGTACCGGAACGGTCTCGATCGACATGATCACGACATGTTCGTGCAGGACCCGGTTGTGTTCGACATTGGCGCGCATCGCCAGGGGCGTGGTCTGCTTACCGCGGTTGAGGAAGACCGCCGTGCCGGGAACCCGCGTGAGGGGCGGTTCGTGGTGGCGCAGCCGATCGATGAAATCACGTAGCGGTCCTTCGACCTCCTTACGCGCGGCGGTCACGATGACGCGGCCCCGCGACCAGGTGAGCATCACCGTGAACGCGGTGAGCCCGATCAGCAGCGGCAGCCAGGCCCCGTGCAGGAATTTGGTCAGATTCGCCGCGACGAACAGCGCGTCGACGGTGAGCAGCGGCACGGCGCCGAGCAGGACCAGCCACAGCGGTGTACGCCATTTCGCGTACCGGATGTAGAAAAACAGCAGTGTGGTGATCGTGATCGTCGCGGTCACCGCCATACCGAAGGCGTAGGCGAGGGCCCCGGAGCTCCGGAACGCCAGGACCAGCGTTATCACCCCGACCATGAGCAGCCAGTTGATCCACGGCACATAGATCTGCCCGATCGTGGATTCCGAGGTGTGGGCGATGCGCAGGCGCGGCAGATAGCCCAGCTGCACCGCCTGCGAGGCCACCGAGAACGCACCGGTGATCACCGCCTGCGACGCGATCACCGTGGCGGCGGTGGCGACCAGCACCAGCGGTAGCCGCGCCCAACCCGGGGCGAGCAGAAAGAACGGGCTGCCCACCGCGCTGTCGTCCTGCAGCACCAGCGCGCCCTGCCCGAGATAGCTCAGCGTGCAGGCCGGCAGCACCAGGCCGAGCCACCCCCGGGTGATCGCCTTTCGCCCGAAATGACCCATATCGGCGTACAGCGCCTCGGCGCCGGTGACCGCCAGCACGATCGCGGCCAGCGCGAAGAACGCGATATGGAAATGGCCCGTCAGGAAACTCAGCGCGTGCACCGGTGAGAGCGCCCGCAGGATCTGCGGGTGCCGGACGATCTCCACGGCACCGAGCGCGCCGATGACGACGAACCACACGATCATCACCGGCCCGAACCACCGGCCCACGGCCGCGGTGCCCAGGCGCTGCACCGAGAACAGGCAGCCGATGATCACCACCGTGATCGGGATGACCAGATCCTTCATATCGGGCTCGACGATCTCGAGCCCTTCCACCGCCGACAGCACCGAGATCGCCGGAGTGATCATGCTGTCGCCGAAGAACAGCGCCGCCCCGAAGATCCCCACCGCCGCCAGGGCCGCGGCGAGCCGCCCGCCCCGGTCGCCGAGCCGCCGCAGCAGCGTGATCAGGGCCATGATCCCGCCCTCGCCGTCGTTGTCGGCGCGCATCACCAGGGTGACGTAGGTCAGCGTGACAATGGTCATCACCGACCAGAACAGCAGCGACACCACCCCGTACACATTGCCGGTGCTGATCGGCACCGGGTGCGGGTCGGTCGGGTCGAAAACCGTCTGGATCGTGTAGATCGGGCTGGTACCGATATCGCCGAACACCACCCCCAGCGCCCCGACCACCAGCGCGGTACGCGCGGGGCGCGCGCTCACATCTCGTGCGGCCGCCAGGCCGACACCGCCCAGATCACCACGATGTTCAGCGCGATCACCACGATCGACCACCACGGGTAGTACGGGATCCACAGGAAATTCCCGATGATGGACAGTCCCGCGAGGAATACCGCCACGATGCGCGCCCACAGCGCGCCGGTCATCAGGGCGACGGCCGCGATCGCCAGCAGGATGCCGAGCACGATATGCACCCAGCCCCAGGTCGTCGCGGAGAACTGCAGAGTGTAATCCGGCCCCTCGACGAAGAGCTCATCGCTGGCCACGGCCGATATCCCGGCCAGGATCGACAGCACCGCCACCGTCAGCAGCAGTACCGCCGCCGCGATGGAGGTCACCGCGGCGACACCCTGGCGCACCGGGGAATGCTGGGGTTTCGTTCTGTAGGTCGTCATGGTCGGCCCTCCTGGAGTGGTCGGCCCATAACACCCAGGCGCGAGCCCCGTCGCCTCACCCACGACGGATGAAATCGCTCCCTCCGCACGCACGGGACCGAGGACGCGGCCGCTGTCTCGAACGCCCCGAGACCGCGCCCGTCGAAGCCGCACGCGGCCTCGGGGCGCCCGATCGGCGGTTACGGCTCCCCGGACCCGCGGGTCAGCTGTTCCACTCACTCCAGACCGGAGGCGGGCCGACGATGAATACGCCGTAGTCCTCGAGCACGCCGACGTGCTCGTCGTCCTGACGCTCCTCCGCCGCCCCGACGCCCGTGAAGTACCCCTCCAGCACACCGGGGGTGTTCCCGATGAGGACCTCGGACGTTTCGGTGATCGTCTGGAAGGTGTGCACAACGTTGCGGGGACCGAAGACGAAGGCGCCCGGTTCGGCTTCCTGCACCGCGCAGGTCTCCAGCGTCGACCCGCCGAGCCAGAAGCGCACCCGGCCCGACACCACCGTCCAGAACTCGTCCTCGCGGGTATGGAAATGTAGCGGCGGCGCGGACTCCTTGTTCAGGGTCATCCGCATCATCGTCAGCTGCCCGCCGGTGTCCTGCTCGGTGAGCGACTGCTCGAAACGGGTGTTGTAGTAACCGTACTCCGGCTGCGTCCAGGGATTGCGGACGCCGCCGCGGCCGATCGCGGTCATCATCAGACCTCTTTCACGTTGTGACACCGGCGCTTTCGTGACATCCCAAAGGTTAGTCGGGAACACCCCTTCCCGATGGGCGAACGTGTGTGATAGCTACCGGGCGGGTTCGAGCGCCGTGACGTTCGGTGCGCCGAACCTGGCTGTCGACTGCCGCAAAGCCTCACGAGCCGCCGGACCCCGAAGGTTCGAGGTTGTGTTCTTCGCGATGTTCGCGGAAGGCACGGTCGAGCAGGTTGTGAACATGGGTGTACAGGTCGGCGGTCGCGGCCGGGGTGACGTGGACGGTGCCGCGGGCGCGGACCCGGTAACGGCCGCCGGGGTAGTCCATGATGTGGAAGTCGCGGGCCGGGACGCAGCGATGGCCGTAGGCGCCGCCCATAGGGCCGAACGATGGAGTATGCGACGCCATCGCCACTGCCTGGTCCGATCCCTTCCCAGCGCCAGGAAAACCTCCCCGAAGCGCCTAACATTCCGCGAGTGGACGAGCTGGATTTGGGGAACGGCAGCAGCCTGCCGCTCTATCTCGACCCGGATTCATTCGACTCGGCGGTATCAGGCGTGGTGTCGGCCTACGACAGTCTTACGAAACTGCTGAGCAGCTCTAGGAACACCACTACCGACGACTCCGACCTGGGTGACAGCGCGGTGGCGTCGGCGTGCGAGAACTTCCGCCGGGCCTGGCTGACCGAAACCGAGCTGACCGCCCAAGCCGTCGGAATCATCGTACAGTTGCTGCCTCGGACCAAGAACAACTATCAGGAAACCGACAACAGTGGCGGCACCGGTATCGGCGAACTGGAGCCTCAGGTGCCATCGCCGGTACCGCCGGTCACCGAACCTTCGCGAGACGAACCGGGCGGATGACCGGCGACCGACGCCGCGACTCCGAGCCGTGCACCGCGGACGTCATATCCGCTTTGACCGCGGCTATCACGAACTCGGGCGACGATCGGAGCATTGCGCTCGCCGACGCGGCGATCGCCGCCGCGGGGCAATTGGAGAGCGTTCGGGTGGGACCCAACGCGGTTGCCTTCCTGGCAGGCTGCGTGCGTGCAATGGGGCTGCCCGGTACCCGCCGGCTGCCCGAGCCACTGGCCGGTGCACAGCAGTTGGCAATGGTCCGCGCCTGGATGACGGCGGCATGCCCCGGCGTCGAACCCGATGTCGCCCGCGACGAGATATTCGCACGGTGGTTGGAGACGGTAGCCGCCGTGCTGTGGGCGCGGCGCACCCTCGTTCGCAGTGCCCCGACACCGTGGAGCCGCTTGTGATCAGCCATACTTGGCAACATGTCGGCGCCGCATTGCTCGGCGGGGCCATCTCCCTGGCTCCCGTTCCCGGCGCAGCACTCATCGGGGGCGCGGTCAGCGGCGTTCTCAACGGGATGATCGACGGACAGTCGGGTACCGATCTCTTGGTCTCCGCCGGTTTGGGTGCTGTGGGCGGGCTACTCGGCAAGCACTTCCGCGACGCCCCCCTCCTGGTGCGCCAGCTCGGGCGCAAGCTCCCCGGGGTCGGCAAAAATATCTCGGGGCTCATGGCCCGGCTGCCCGCAAAGCTCGACTCGGTGCCAGGCAAGCTGGCTCAGGTGGGGGCCGTCGGCCTCGCCAGCCGGAGCTTCGAAAGCATCTACGACACGATTTCCCAGATCCCACCGGATCTCACCGTACCCGGCAAGAGTGATCGGCTGAAGGCACTCGAACTGGCGTTGGAGTCGATGCGGGAAGGCCTCAGCCGAAGCCATCTGCGAGAAGCGATCGACATCGCGCTCCAGGTACCGGCGTTACCCGGCTCCCCGACAGCCGTCGACCTCCAGGCCAAGGTTTTCGCCGACACCGCTTCGGTGTACAAGCAGATCAGAACCGATTTCGAGCAGGTCGCGGCACATAAGCTGCCGAACTCGTGGCGTGGCCGTGCCGGCCAGACGGCGGCCGACGTGGTGTGGAGCTTCCTTGGCGCGGCCCAGCATGCACTTGATGCCTACACCTCGGTCGACAACGAGCTGCGCAGCTGGTCGGCCGCAATGGCAGAGACGCAACGGCAAGACACCACCGGAGTAAACGGTCTCGAGGACGCGCGCACTCGGCTCGGCAGCAAAACCGACGGAGAGGTCCGCGTACATGCCATGAACAGCTGCCGAGATCGGATCAGCGCGACCAAGGCATACGAAACAGCGGCGGCAACGTGCGCGTCGTCGGTCCGCGCGGCCGCCCAGGCGGCACGGGGCCGCAACGTCAAGGCGCCCGGTATGGACCCGATCGATGCCCAGACCCTCGCCTACACCGGTCAGGCCGGCGGAGCACCTTCCCCCTCTGACGACATCCTCACCCCGACGGCTTTGGCCCGTGCCTCGCAACGGCTCTCGGCCATGTCATCGAGTGATCGGTCCGCGTTCGAAAAGCTGGTCGGCGACGCCAAGTCGCCGCAAGAGGCGGCCTACCTGTGGGAGGCGCTGGCGGCGGGATACTCCATGTCCGATATCGCCGCGTTCGGCAAACAGATACATGAACACGGCGACGACCCCTATTGGCTCTGGAAACATCTGCACGTCGACGATGTCGCCGATACCCGAACCGTGAAGGACGGGAGGCGAGATCTCGGCTACACCCCCGATGACGTGGCCGCGGCCATCTCCTACGCCCAGGACCAGGAAAACTGCACCTCGGCTTCCACGGTGGTTGCCCGGCTGGACGCCGATCCGGTGCTGATGCTGGGTGTCACCACGGGCACCGGCCCGGCGGCGGTGCGCGGCCCGGCGGCGGGCAACGACGACCCGAAAGCATTCCGGGAACGGCTCGTTCGAGTATTCAACGACGACTTCGATCCCGATCTCACCCCCGAGGCACGAGGCAACCAGAAGATGGTGAACGCCCTGCTGAACCCCGTCACCGGCAGCAACTACCACATGGTCTCGGTGGACAACGAGGAGATGCGGCAGGCGGCCCTGCCGCGGATCGAGGACGCTGTGTCCGCGGGCAAGCCCGTCCCGATCGGGCTCATTTCGGAAGGAGCGAGGGCCGGTCATCAGGTGGTCGTGGTCGCCACCCGGCCGGGCGAACTGCAGATCTACAATCCGTGGGGCTTCACTCAGTGGGTGACGACGGAGCAGTTCGTCAAGTCCGAGATGCCCGATATCGAGCGCCCGAGGACCGTCATGCTCCCCGGTTAGAAGTCCCGGTACGACGTTGTCTCCCTGAATGCGGTCGGTACTTTTTGGCCCGCGGACGTTTTCGGCCGGCTATTCGATTTCACTCCCGACTACCGGAGCACCGTTCGCGGAGAGATCGGCCCGGGATTAGTCCGGCCGGCCGTGGGTCAGGATGCGGAGCGCGTCGGCCGACGCGCGATCGGAAGCGGTGTAGATCTCGAGCCGGTGATCGGGACTGTCCGGCTGGAGCCACACCTGGTACGCGATATCCAGCGCGCCGACCGTGGGATGCCGCAGGCGCATATCCCCGACCGTGCAGTCCGCGACCTCGCCCGTCGCCCACAGCGTCGCGAATTCGTCACTGCGCATCGTGAGTTCCCCGATCAATGCCGCCAGCCGCGCGTCGGTGGGGAAACGCCCGGCCGTGAGGCGGAGGTAGGCGACGTGGATGCGCGCGAGATCGGCCCAGTTGCGGAACAGATCGCGGGTGAGGGGATCGAGGAAGAACATCCGCGGAACCGACGGCCGGTGATCCGGAGTATTCGGAGCGTCGAAGGGAAGGTGCTCGGCGGTGAGCGCGTGCCCGGCGCGGCTCCACGCCAGCACATCGCCGCGGCGGCCCAGCACCACCGCCGGTGTCGCCTCGCCGAGCGATTCCAGTAGTGCGATCACCCGGGGGTGCGGGGTCTCCGCGGGCGGCTCACGCAGCCCGATCTCGGGGGTGGCGCGCGCGAGATTGTGCAGATGCGTCACCTCCACCGCGTCGAGCCGCAGCACCCGCGCCAAGGCGTCGAGGACCTGCGCCGAGGCGGTGCCCGCCTGTTCCTGCTCCAACCGCGTGTAGTAGCCCGCACTGACACCCGCGAGCTGGGCCAGTTCCTCCCGCCGCAACCCGGGAACCCGGCGCGCGGTGCCATAGGTGCGCAGGCCGATATCGGCGGGTGTTATCCGATCGCGCCGGCTCTTCAGGAACGCTCCGAGACTCTCCACCTCATCGAGCCTAGAGCGGCCGCAGCGGCTGTGGGTGCACCTGTCAGGTGTACCCACAGCAGAGGGATGGTTGCCGCACGCGGCGGGCCGGAAGGTCGATGGCATGTCGCTACAGCACACGAAAGACTCCCCCGGACTCCGCTCCTGGCTCGGTCTCCTGATCGTTCTCGGACCCGTTCTGCTGGTTTCCATGGACGGGTCGATCCTGTTCCTGGCGATGCCCCGGATAAGCCAGGCACTGACACCGTCCGCGGATCAGGCGTTGTGGATCCTGGACGTCTACGGCTTCGCCGTCGGGTCCCTGCTCATCGCATTCGGCAATATCGGCGACCGCTACGGCCGGCTACGCCTGCTCATGATCGGGACGGCACTGTTCGGGCTGGCGTCGGCGGCCGCGGCCTTCGCCCCCGGACCGGAACTGCTCATCGCCGCCCGGGCACTCATGGGTATCGCGGGGGCCACCCTGCTGCCCTCGGCGCTGGCGGTACTGCGCGAACTGTTCCCCGACGACCGGCGCCGGGCCCAGGCCATCGGCATCTTCGCCGCCGCGTTCGCCGCCGGCTTCGCGATCGGCCCGGTGGTCGGCGGCGTACTGCTGGAGCGGTTCTGGTGGGGGTCGGTGTTCTTGGTCAACCTTCCCGTGATCGCCGCGTTCCTCCTGCTGGCTCCGAGTCTGCTGGGCGAAGTCCGGGCGGCGGGAACGGGCCGGGTGGATATCGCCAGTGTCGCGACCTCGGCAGGCGGCCTGCTACTCACCATCTACGGCCTCAAACACATCGCGGCCGAGGGTATTTCGCTCACTGCTGTCATCGCCGGAGCGGCCGGAGTCACCCTGCTTTCCTGGTTCGCGCTGCGACAGCGGAAGCTGGCGCATCCACTGCTCGATTTCACCCTGTTCCGCGACCGGCTGTTCACGATCGCGATCATCACCGGCCTGCTCCCGCTGGCAGCCTGGTCGGCCACCGCGTATCTGGCCGGAATCTACCTGCAATCCGTCCTCGACCTCCCCATTCTGCGGGCGGCGCTCCTCGCGCTGCCCGGCGCGGTGGTGCTCACCGCCACCGCCGTCGTGACGCCGAAGGTGGTGGGGCGCGTCGGTGAGCGCACCGCGCTGATCGCCGCTCACTTCTCGATCGCGGCCGGCTTGCTGCTCCTGCTTCCCGCGACGACCATCGGTGGCATCGGCTGGTATGTGGCCTCCACGGCCGTCGCCGGTATCGGCTACGGCATCTCCTTCGCCATCGTCGCCGATATCGCCGTGGGCGCCGTCCCGGCCGAACGTGCCGGCGCGGCGGGTGCGATCGCCGAAACCAGCAACGAAATCGGCAATGCGCTGGGGATCGCCCTGCTCGGCTCGCTCGCCGCGGTGATATTCCGCGTCCAGGGCCCCGAACTGGCGCCGACTCTCGACGCGACACTGCAACTCCCGAACCTGCTGCCCCCGGCCGCGGAACAGGCCCGGCAGGCATTCGTCACCGGCTTGCACGTGGTGGCGATCGTGGCCGCGGTCCTGCACGCGGCGCTCGGCGGGTTCAGCGTTCGCCTGCTGTCGCGCCCGAGCCGGGCGGCCGGCGGCGCCGGGGAACTACAGCCCACAGCGTGACCCCGTCCGTAACGCGCTGCGGTGTCCCTGACACCGCAGCGCGCACCGATTCCGGAGACCGGGCTTCGGGCATCGAGCCCTGGCCGGCCCGTTGGTCGCTTGCCGGCGGCCATCTCGCAGTTCTCGATCTCGCAACCGACGGCCGACCGGCGCTGGGACCGGGCGACCCTCCACGAATCCGGCCGAACCTCCTCGGGTATCACAGGCGGGCCGCGGCGTCGAGGCCGAAGTGGGCTCCGATCCGTTCCGGAAGGCCGGTGTAGTGGAGCGTGCGCAGGCCGAGATCGGCCGCGGCCCGGCAGTTGTCGGCACGGTCGTCGATGAAGAGGACTCGGCCGGGATCGCTCACACCCGTGGCGGCCAGCGCGTTCAGGTAGGTGCCGGGGTGGGGTTTGTTCATGCCGAGCCGGGCGGAGTACAACGCTTCGGTCATCAGCGGGCGCCAATCGGAATCGTCCAGCGCATCGCTGACCGGATGGGGCGCGTTGGAGAGCAACACCATCGGAAGCCCCAGTTGCCGGACCCGGTGCAGCAGCGCGACGACCCGATCGTCGGTGCGGGTCCACAGCGCCGTGTCGGTGATGCGTAATCGGGTGAGAAGTTCCAGTTCCGGGCAGTGGCCGAGGACCGCCGTCCAGAAGACGGAATCGTCCGAATCACCGGAATCGTAGGGCTCGCGGGCACTCCAGAACGCGTCCTGGAATGGTCCGCGCCGGTCCGCGTCCCAGCGGGCGAGGGCGGCGAGTCCCGCCCAGCCGGGCGCCGTGGGCTGCAGGCCGATGACGCCGTTGTAGTCGAAGATGACCGCGTCCGGCGGTGTGGGCTGATTCGTCATTTGTTCTCCAGGGCTCGAGTGGACAGTCCGGCCACACCCGCCGCGAGCAGGGCGGGCAGTACGAGGGCGAAGGACAGGGAGGTGACGGTGGCCAAAGCGCCGATGAGGGCCGGTCCCGCGAGGAGTCCGAGGTATCCGGTGACGGTGACCGCGGCGATTCCGCGCGGTCCACCCGCCCCGGCCGCGCTGATCAGGGAGGGGATCGTGACCGATAGGCCGAGGCCGAATACGGCCCAGCCGGCCAGCGCGAATGGCACGTCGGCCATGAGCAGGCCCGCGAGCAGGCCGACCGATGCCGCCACCGCGCCCGCCCGGACCACTGCCGCCGCGCCGTAGCGCGCGATCAACCGGTCACCGACGAGGCGACCGGCGGCCATCGACGCGCTGTACCCGGCATAGGCCGCGGCGGCGACGGCCGCGGAGGCATGCAACTCGGTGAGGTGAACCGCCGCCCAATCCGCGGCAGTGCCCTCCCCCAGCAGACATCCCGCCGCCAGCAGACCCAGCAGCCAGAGCCGGGCTCGCGACAGGCCGGACCGTTCCGGTGCCGCGGATTCCACCGGATCGGGTGCGGCGTCCGGTGATCCGATATGACGGGTGGCCGGTGCGACGGCGATCGCGGCCGCGATGACCGCCGCCGCGGTGACGCCGAAGACATAAGTGTGCGAATAGTGGGCGCAGACGGCGGCGAGCACCGCCCCGCCCAGCGCCCCGAGACTGTAGGCCGCGTGCAGGCCCGACATGATCGGGCGGCCGTAGGCCTGCTGGCATCGGACGGCCGCGACATTCGCCGCGACATCCAGGACACCGTGCGCGGCACCGAAGAGCAGCGCGGCAGCGGCGAGTGCGACCATCGGCCGGCACACACCGAGCAGCGCCAAGCTCGCGGCGAGACAGATTCCGCCGCCGGTGAGTAATTGCGGGAGCCGGGCGGGCTCGGTGATCCGGCCACCCACGCGCAGGCCCGCGACCATACCGACCGCGGCCGCGAGCAGAACCACCGCCAACCCCGCGGTGTCCAGCCCGGCGGCCTCCTGAACCGCCGGAATCCGGGTCCCCCAGACGGCCATCACCACGCCGAGCCCGGCGAAATATCCGATCAGCAGGCCGCGGCTGCGCACGACGGCCTCGGATAACTCTCGTGCGCGTTCCGAAACCGGTGGCACGCTGATATGTGTCATGAAATCTCCATGAAGTGCCGTCGCCGAATAAGCGTTCACCGGGTGAACGCGGAAAGGGCCGCGGGAATTACGAATTCAAGCCTGTTTCCACGACGAAAGAGGCTGGGTGAACCGTGAATCGGAAGAGTGTTCCGTGAGGAGGGAGTCGAATGTGATGCGACGTTGCACGAACAAGCCGAAAGATATCAACGGGTGTGGCGCCCCACCACCTGGAACGAGCCACAGTGCGCCGCTTCACACAGCGTCACCCGTGGGTCTCACCGGGACCGCGCGGAAACCGCTCCGATTTCCCAGAATTGAGAATGAGATAAGCGAATTTTGTCCGAGATGGACGATTATCCGCGGCCCGCGGATCCGGTACGTATCGGATCCGGCCGCGCAATGAAAACCACGGGCCCGGCAACCATCCGACGTCGTAGCCTTCGAGATATGCCACCGTTACCCTTGCCCGACCCGCCCCTCACCGATGGCGTGGTGCTGCTGCGGCGTTGGCGCGAAAGCGACCACCCGCAGCGGTTGGCCGGCTTCGCCGACCCACTGTGCCGGCGATTCTCGTGGCCACTGGCGGAGCCGTACACCGAACGGCATCTCCGGGAGCGGTTCGCGGACGAGGAACCCGCCCGCCTGCGGGGCGAGGAAGTCGGTTTCGCGGTGGTGGACGCGGCCGAGCCGGTCGATGTTCTGGGAGCGGCGTCGCTCTACGACACCGGCCGGGCCGAGGGCCGGATGGGGGTCGGATACTGGCTCGCACCACACGCTCGCGGACGCGGGAACGCCACCCGGGCCGTGCGCCTGCTGGCGCACTGGGCATTCGATGCGCTCGCCGTGCGACGCCTCGAACTCACCTGCGGACCCGACAACATCGCCTCGCAGCAAGTCGCGCTGCGATGCGGTTTCGTGCGTGAGGGGCTACTGCGGTCGCATATCCCGTACCAGGGCGGTCGCCGGGATACCGTGATGTTCGGCCTGCTTCCGGGCGCCGGAGCCGGAGGCGAGAACGAATTCCCGGGTGACACGCGCTGACGCGCCGCGGCAGGGTATCGGCGACCGCCCGTCCGGAGTGCCTCACGAGAGCGGTGCCGAACAGCGACCATTGCGGTCCGACGCCGCATCATCGCGCGCGAATTCGGCGAAGGCGCGGGCCGCGGCGGAGTGATAGGCGGTCCGGCGCCGCAGGAGAACCACCGTACGGCTGGGCAGTGCCGGCGCGAGCGGAATCGGACGCAGGTCGGCGCGGCCCGCCGTGATCGCATCCGGGAGGACGGTGACCAGGGAGCCGCGACGGACGAATTCCAGCAGGGCACTGATGGAGTTCGCCTCGACCGCGACTTCGGGCGTGATCTCGCAGTCGGCGAAGTACCTGTCGATATGGCGGCGGGTCGCGAAATCGGCGGTGAGCAGGCCCAGGGATTCGCCGATCAGACGGTCCGCCGGTAGCGGTGGCGCAGCCGCCGCCAGGGGGTGGCCGGAACCGGCGACCAGGACGAGTTCCTCGGTGAACAGCGCGGTGTGCTCGATACCGGGGGAATGGTTGCCCGCGAAGGCGATACCGAGGTCGATGCGATCGGCCATCAGGTCGGCCTCGATTCGGTCCTGCGTCGATTCCCGGACGGTGAGCGTGACACCCGGGTACACGGACCGGAACCGGTGCACGAGCGGGCCGATGAGATAGCTGGTGAAACTCGGGGTCAGGGCGATCCGCAGATGCCCGCGGGACAGGTCCCGCACATCGTGGACCGCGTGCTCGGCGGCGTCGAGATCACGCAGGGCCAGGCGGGCGTGGTGGGTGTAGGCCTCGCCGGCGTCGGTGAGCCGGACCGTGCGGCCCGACCGGTCCAGCAGCTGCACCCCCAGCGACCGTTCCAGCTGTTTGATCTGCTGCGAGAGCGTCGGCTGCGAGATATGCAGCGTTTCGGCCGCCCGGGTGAAGTTGCCGTGGTCGACGACGGCGAGCAGATACCTGAGATGCCGCAGCTCCATCCACCAACTATAGGTGTCATCTATCGGAATGATGGAATCTATCTCTTGGACTCTATCGACGCTGTTGGGCATCGTGGGATCGACAGTCCGGCCAGGAGGAAATCCCATGATGCGCACCCTGCGCACCCGCGCGGCCCGGTACGCGGTGCTCGCGGCGCTGGCGTCGGGTGCCGTCGCCTGCACGGCAGACCCACCGGCTCCCGGCGAGCCGCCGATGCGCGGCACCACCCCGGTGACGGATACAACCGCTCCGCGACCGGTGAACGAAGACGCCCGATCGTCGGCCACCGCCGCTCCGCGGCTCGCCCTCGACACCGAACTGCTGAGCGCGGCCGTGGCGAACGACCCGGACCGGGTCCGCGAACTCCTCGCCGCCGGGGCGCACCTCGAGACCCGCGGCGAGCACGGCCGCACACCGCTGGTCGCGGCGACCAAGAATCGTGCCGCTGCCGCCGCCCGGGTGCTGATCGAGGCCGGGGCCGACGTCGACGCGAAGGACGACCTCCAGGATTCGGCCTATCTGTACGCCGGGGCGGAAGGGATCGACGACATCCTCGAACTGACGCTCACCCACGGCGCCGATCTCCGCAGTCTCAACCGCTTCGGCGGCACCGCGCTCATCCCGGCCGCCGAACACGGCCATGTGACCACGGTGCGGCGACTCCTCACCGCCGGGGTCGATGTGAACCACGTCAACGATTCGGGCTGGACCGCGTTGCACGAGGCCATCGTTTACGGGGACGGGTCATCTCGATACCGGCAGGTGATCACCGATCTGCTCGCGGCGGGCGCGGACACCTCGATCCCGGACGCTTCCGGCCGCACCGCGCTCGACAACGCCCGGCGTCTCGGCCAGTGGGCCGTCGCCGATATCCTCCTCTCCCGATAAGGAACACCGCTGTGAACACTCTCCGCAACCTGCTGATCCTGGCGGCCCGCACCGGAATCGGCGTCGTCTTCCTCGCCCACGGCTGGCAAAAGCTGGTCACCAACGGCCTCGACGCGACCCAGCGGGGATTCGAATCCATGGGCGCCCCGCTACCCGATATCTCCGCACTCGTCGCCGCCGTCGTCGAACTCGCGGGCGGCGCGGGCCTGATCCTCGGTGCGGCCACGCCGATTTGGGCAGCACTGCTGTTCGCGGATATGGCCGGCGCCTACCTGATCGCGCACCTGGGCAAGGGCCTGTTCGTGAGCGCGGGCGGCGGCGAACTGGTCCTGGTTCTCGGCGCGGGCGCGCTGCTACTGCTGTGCACCGGGGCGGGCGTCTTCAGTGTGGACGGTCTGCTGAAAGATCGGGCCCCGTGGAACCGCCCCGCGGCCGACCGGACCGCCGCGGCGTGACGATTCGGGAGACACCGCACCGTCCGTTTCAGAGATCGAGGCTGATGGGACCCCCGTGATGACCGGCACTGCCACAACGAATACCCCCGGCCGAGCAGCAACCGCGAACTCCGCATCGCCGCCTACAACACGGACGTGGAATTCGCGGGCCAGTCGGATACGTCCGGCAAGTCCGGTTGTTCACTGCGGCATGGACAGATCACGGGCGTGGCCGAGGAATTCCCGCTCTTCGGCCGAGTCGGGCACGATCGATCTTCCACCCCGCTCCAACAAGACGATGGACGGTGCCAGCACCGCCCCTAGCAGCCCTTTCAATACAGGATGACTGCTGGAGAAGTACTCGTCGTACGTGGCACGAACGAAGACGTCGAACAGATCGAGGTCGATTTCCCAGAAATCCGAGGCCATGGCATCGAACCCCGTCGGAACGGCCAACACATCTGCGACGTCCCGAGCCATCGCTACATACAATTTGCCGACCCGCAGTGCGGGACTCCAGACTGTCACCTCATCGATATCGAACACATAGCTCATAGCACGGCCCCGCCGTATCCCGAGCGGCGGACTTGTGCCCATACAGCCAGTTCACCGCCTGGCATGCACTCCACTCTGAAGCCACCGAGCCCGACAATGCTCCAAAACTCGTAATCCGGATCTGTCAAGGCATGCACCACAGCTCCGGAATCGAACTCGAGCCGAAACTTTCCGTTCTCCACAGCCTGTGAAATCGCAATTTTGGTACTCGTTGCCCGGACCCTCGAGCAAGTCACAACATCTCCGTCCCTCTATCCGGCACCTCGCGGTCTTTTCAACTGATAGAACCCGATTCGGCCGGCATCGGAAAGCTCTCGGCTGACCGGCTCTATCCGCGCCAAGATCTCCACATCGCCACTCGCATCCAACTCGCAGAGGCGGTTGGCGATGTAGTCCGCGTCGGGATCGTCGCGTCGTCGGCCTATCTCATCCAAGACGACGAAGAGGCCCTGCACTCCACCCGCTCTCGCCAGCACATCGGCAGCGTCGACCTGCATCGTCACGATATCGTCGTCCAGCATCTCACGCAGGCGCGTCGATACCCGATCATTGTGAATGAACGCCGCAAGGTCGAAGACCGCCGCGTCCCGTGTCATCCCGTCCAAGCTCCTCGACCGGACCAGTACCATCTCCAGAGCGCTACCGTCGATATCGGCACCGGTCACGGAATCTCCTCGAGATATCGGAACACGCATCGCACTGAAATTATCAACATCGCGCAAGTATTTTCTGCAGGTCGAACACCAGAATTCCACCGAAGCTGCCATATTTCATTAATTCGTCAAACAGGCGCTTGGCCGTTTGCATTTCCTTCGATTTGTCGGAATCCAGGTTCCTTACCGTGATCATTGTAGGAAAATCGGAGAAGGCGATCCCTAGATCATCTTCATAGTTGTGAGACATCTCTAATTCTACTACCGAACGGCCGAAAATGAACATCTGTACACCTGAGCCATCGGAAGCATCCCCCCTTTGCGGAGCAGAGCCGGTGATCCTGGCGAGCGCTTCAACGACTACCCGTCCCTCCGCGGATCTGTCCAGAAATATCTGGTGATACGCACTCATTTTCGCCTCCTACGGGCGACCGGGACGTCGCCATCGGAACCGGCCAGAGAGCCGGCGAGCTTGCGATCGACATCGACGTAATCGTTGGCCGTGATCTCCAGCGCCACCTTGGCCCGGTCCATGTTCTCACTACTCGCGAGCAACACATCGTGGAGAGCCGGAAGTAGCCGGGAGTAGTCACCTTTGATGAGATCCATGATCCGGCCGAATTCGGGATCGCTGAGATTTCGCAGGGCGTAGTTGTAGCCATCGAAAAGATGCGTACCCGACCTACCGACCTGTCCGGACCAGCCGCGGAGATCACCGATTTCGACGGAAGGTTCGGTGCCATGCGTTAATCCTGAGAAACTGTGGCGTCGCTGCCGGGTTCAGACATCCCCCGTCAGCCGCCCATAGGCGACCAACAGGACGATATTGAGAAGACAGATGACTACGGACCCCAACCATTGCAGAGCCCATTCCTTGCGCATCGTGACGAACGATGCCGCTATCCCGATGCCACCCGCGACGCAATAGCCGATCTTCCAGGAAGGACTCGTCGCGGTCAGGCCGATGACGATAGTGAAGGTCGACAGCAGCACCGCGCCTATCAGGAGCTCGCGCCGGAGCAGGCCTTCAGCGAGTAGGGCGCCGAACCGTGCCACCGCTCCGGCCGAACCCTTCGCCTTGCGCTGATCCCCCACGCCGCCCCCTCAGAACAAATCAGGATATCGAGCCGGCTCCTGTCTTCGGAGGATTCAAGCACCTCCGAAACATACGGGCAAGCCCTGCCATCCCTCCGCCGACCGGCAGGGCCGCGCCGATCGCGGCCACGAGCCCGGCGTCCGCGTCGCTGGTGATGAGCGCAACCCCGGTCAGCCGACTACACCCGTTGCACCGGCGCCTATTCGGCAATATAGATCCATGAACAAGGAGATAGCCCGGCAAGGCGCCGACCTCTTGGCGGCCGATATCGAATCGGCCCTCGGCTTCGAGGTCCACATCGAGGAAACGATTCCTGAGCGTCTCCTGAGGCTGCCCTCACCGCCGGGGTGGTGGATCGACTTCACTATCCCGGCCCTGCAGGTTCTCGTCGGTTGCACCCCCGACGAGAACACCCCCAGCGGCATGGCCTACGAAATCGTCCGCCGCATCCACGACGACATCCTCACGCGCTCCGGAAAGGTCTGGCCCGCCGACCCCGCGGGGGGAGACCAGCCATTGCTGCCCACCACCACCGGATGGCAGGGCCCGAGCAGCTCGATACCCTACGGGCAGGTCGAGACCGCGAAGGATCCCGACCCGACTCTCGACGGTGTGGTCCGATGGTGGCTCCCACACAGCTACGACGGCCTCATCGCCAGCCGCTCCGGCGATGTCTGGTTCTCCCTCTGGCAATACAAGGGTGACGAACAAGCCATCACCGCGGGCATGCCGGCGACCTGGGAAATCGGCGAAGGGCAACACGGAAAATACCGCAAGGCAAGCGAAGCTCGACCGGCTCGGAAATAGTGGGGGCACCTGGGCCTCGGGATCTACATCCGATACAACTGGCATCGGCCCTATGCGGCCGCCGCAACCAGCCACGGGCCGCTGCCTCCCTGCCGGCGTCACCAACGCCGCCACCTTTACACCTGGAACCAATGCGTTCAGCGGCGGGCTTCGAGGGCTTCGTGGAGGGTGACCGCCCACTGGTGGACGATTTGTTTGCGGCGGGCGGAATCGTCGGTGAGCACATCGGCCAAACCCAGCCCCCGGGC
This sequence comes from Nocardia sp. NPDC003345, assembly GCF_053589395.1. NCBI lineage: Bacteria > Bacillati > Actinomycetota > Actinomycetes > Mycobacteriales > Nocardiaceae > Nocardia > Nocardia sp. NPDC003345. Next base: position 1,500 of record NZ_JBSFRU010000012.1, on the reverse strand, counting down.
CAGGTCCAGGGTCGCCTGGACCAGGTGGTGGGTGACGGGGTCGGTGTCGTCGACGCCGAGGGCGCGGATGGCGCGGCGGTGGGCGCCGCGGCCGAAGCGGGCTTCCAGCGGGATGATGTGTTCGCGTAGCGCGGGGTCGGCGGCGGCGTGGGTCCACACCTGGAGGGCGGCTTTGAACAGGGGGCTGGTGTAGGAGTCGACTAGGCCGGCCACCACCGCTTCGGTGCGGGCCAGGCCCGGTTCGGCGACCGCGGCCGAGGCGGCCTGGTCGGTGCGGGTGTCGAACATGTAGGTGAGGGCGGCGGTGATGAGGTCTTCCCGGGTGGGGAAATGGTGCTGGGCGGCCCCGCGCGACACCCCGGCCCGCTCGGCGACGACCGATACCGTCGCCGCCGCCCAGCCCTTCTCGGCCAGGCAGTCGATGGTCGCCTCGAGGAGCCGCTGCCGGGTGGCCCGGCTGCGGTCCTGTTTGGGTTCGTGGGGTGTCGCCATAGCGGACTATTCTGCCGAGGGTCCGGCCGAGGCCGATCCAGGAGTCGTGTGGGTGGTTGTCCCGGCCGCCGCGGTGGCGGGCCGGGCCCAGCGTGCGGGGCGCCGTTGCAGGAAAGCGGTCATACCCTCCATGACTTCTTCGCTGCCGAAGAAGCTGCCGGATCGAGCCGCCAATTCGTCTGCGCTGCGGTCGAATTCGGCGCGAATGGCCGCGGTGGTGAGGCGTTTGCTCTCCGCGAGACCCTGCGGTGAGCCCTGGCGGAGTTCGTCGAGCAGTTCGGCGAGCCGGGCGTCCGGGTCACTCGTGGCCAGGGTTATCAGGCCGATTCGTTCGGCGGTGTCGGCGTCGAATTTCTCACCGGTCAAGAAGTAGCGGTCGGCGGCGCGGGGGGTCATCCGGGGCAGCAGGGTCAGCGAGATGACGAAGGGGGCCAACCCGAGGCGGGCCTCGGTGAGCGCGAAACTGCTGGACAGGCCTGCTACGGCGATATCGCAGGCCGCGAGCAGACCCATACCGCCGGCCCGCACGTTCCCGTCGACCTTGGCGATCACCGGCTTCGGCAGTTCCAGGATCGAGCGCAGCAGTCGCACCATCCACCGGGTGCGGATATCGGCGGCCGCGGCCGGATCCGCGTCCACCGCTTCTTTGAGATCGGCGCCGGCGCAGAAGGTGTTGCCGGTGTGGGTGAGCACCACCGCGCGCACATCCGGGTCGGCGGCCGCGCGGTCCAGGCCGTCCTGGAGTTCGGTGACCAGGCGGGCGGAGATGGCGTTGCGGTTGTGCGGTGAATCGAGCGTGAGGACGGCGAATCCGTCCTCGACGGCGTAGCCGACTACGCGGCCGGTGGTTTCGGTTCCGGTCACGGCGGTCCCGCCTTTCTTCGGAGAGCGGGCCGGGACCGGACGGGTCCCGGCCCGGGTGCTCAGTAGGACTTCGGCAGACCCAGCGAATGCTGGGCGACGAAGTTCAGGATCATCTCCCGGCTCACCGGGGCGATGCGGGCGATC